>CAZSHL010000009.1:0-20381 GCA_964606585.1 uncultured Piscirickettsiaceae bacterium | reverse complement strand
ACCATGAACATATTGATCACGATGAACCTTGTCGTGTGTATTTTGACTTGTTCAACGCCTCTTCACTTGATTTTGTAATTTGGGCCTTCAGTACAGTCACTGAAGGAGCAGAATTTAAAAAAATCAAAGGAAAAATATTGCTTGCTGTAGCTGATATTATCGCCGAGCATGGTGCAGAGATAGCCTACCCAACTCAAACTTTGCATATTCAAAAACCCGAAAAATGATTCTCTCTAAGCTTCACGTTCGCACCTTTGGGTGCCAAATGAATGAGTACGACTCTAATAAAATGACTGACTTGCTTAAAAGTTCTCATGGACTGGAACTAACCGATGATGCCAATCAAGCAGATGTGATCCTAGTCAATACGTGCTCAATTAGAGAAAAAGCAGAAGAGAAGTTATTTCACCAGCTGGGTCGATGGAAAAAATTAAAAATCAATAATCCTGACCTAGTAATTGGGGTTGGCGGTTGTGTCGCTTCGCAGGAAGGAGAGCTGATTCTTAAAAGAGCCCCATATGTTGACCTAATTTTTGGACCGCAAACCATACACAGATTGCCAAATATGTTAAATGAAGCTATTGAAAGCAAAAAAATAAGTATTGATATCTCTTTCCCTGAAATTGAAAAATTTGACCACTTGCCAGCTCCACATAGCGACAATTCATCAGCATTTGTTTCGGTTATGGAGGGTTGTAGTAAATATTGCACTTTTTGTGTAGTCCCATATACAAGGGGTGAAGAGATATCTCGACCATTTGATGATGTAATTTGTGAGGTCAAGGAATTAGCCAAACAGGGAGTCAAGGAGGTTAATCTTTTAGGTCAAAATGTTAACGCTTACCGTGGCTTAATGGATGATGGTAATTCAGCTGACTTAGCACTACTAATTGCTATCATAGCTCAAGTAGATGGAATCGAACGTATCCGCTTTACAACATCTCATCCGGTAGAATTTAATGATCGCTTGATTCAGGCGTATGACGAGGTTCCTGAACTTGTATCACACTTGCATCTTCCCATTCAGAGCGGTTCAGACAAAATACTCAACTCGATGAAGCGTGGTCATACTGTTCTAGAATATAAATCCAAAATAAGAAAATTAAAGGAGATCCGTCCAGATATCTCGATCTCCTCAGATTTTATTATTGGTTTTCCTGGCGAGACCGAGGAAGACTTTAATGAAACGCTTAGGATTATTGACGATATAGGTTTTGACAAGTCATTTAGCTTTATCTACTCCAAAAGGCCTGGCACTATAGCATCTAGTCTTACAGATAATATCGACGAAACAGAAAAGAAATTGAGACTTGAAGCTATTCAAAATAAGCTCAACCAAAATACAGAGGAAATTTCAAAATCTATGGTAGGTAGCGTACAAAGAGTCCTCGTTGAGGGTCGTTCAAAGAAAGGTCAAACCCTATCGGGTCGCACGGAAAATATGCGTACCACTCACTTTGAGGGTAATGAGGAATTGATTGGGGAGATAGTTGCAGTTAAAATTACTGAAGGATATAGCAACACTCTTAAGGGTGAATTAATCTAATCAGATAGATTTAGCCAAACTTTCGAATACCAGAAATATCGACCTTTCTTATTTGCAGGCATTGTGCAATTGTATCGACTCCTACCTTTAGGTAGGGTCTCTTTTGCTTGCACTAAAACTTTTTCAGAAGTTACCCAAGTTAAAACCGGCCTCTCTTGTCCAGATACATAACAAGCAAATTGAGACATTTCATTTTTGGATAGTGAACGAGAAAAGTCTATTGTCAATAGCGGTTTATCGTTTCCTGTAATAATCATTGATTTTGGCTCTTCTTTTAAAATAGGCATAGGCAATGTATTAATTTTCATAATGAAGCTATCCATTTCAGCATAACTTGCAGCCATAGGAAATCTTGGTAAATTAAGAAAATCACTTTTATTTCCTATAGCTCCAGAGTGTTGACCAAAGGCAACATAACCAAGCTCGTTAATTAGTTGATAAGTTTTTTCATCAAACTCACCATATGGATAGGCAAAAAATTTGTCCTCTTGGGATAGTTCTTGTTTTATCCTAAGTTGAGCTGTAGAGACCTCACTGATAACCATTTCTTCACTCTGATTGACCAAGTGTTGGTGAGTGACACTATGGTTATATACTTCGACAAGACTAGATATTTGTCTTAGATGATCCCAAGACATCATTGAGGAGTATTGCTTATCGATAGCTTCCGTCGAGACGAAAACAGACATGGGGACTTGATATTTAACTAACAAAGGATAGGCCTCTTTGTAGATAGACAAATAACCGTCATCTGCTGTCAAACTAACACATTTTTCTGGTAAAGGTGAATGCATCTGCAATCTCTCTATGACCTTTTTTAGTGGAAGCACCTGAAAATCATTTTCTTTTAAATAAATTAAATGATTTTCAAAGAGTAATGGAGAAATGCTGGTAGATCTTGGACCCTCATCAGAAAACTGGTGATACAAAAGGACCACACAGTGATTGTTTCCAGCCAAAGAATAGTTTGACCAAAAAAATATTGCGCATAAAAACACTAACCTAATCATGACTCTCTTCATAATGGATATGTTAAATCAATTAGGGTAATAATTAATATAACTTATTGATTGTTTTTCAACAAAAACAGTAAAATATAGTTAATGAAATTTACTCTCAATATCAAGAGCTCTGAGCAACTCGCAAATATATGCGGCTCACTCGATAACAATCTAGAAAATATTTCTAATAATCTCGATGTAAAGCTCTCTAATAAGGGTTCAGATTTTGATATAAAGGGTGGCAATGCAAAACTTGCAGTTAGTGTCTTGCAGGATTTACTTTTACTCTCTGAACAGAAAATGATTGAAACAAGTGACGTCGAAATGTTGATTAAGTCACAAAGCAATGGTAACGGTGCTAACAGATCTATTACTATAAAGACTAGCCGTAAACATATACATGTTCGCAGCATTAACCAACAAAACTACGTAAATGCTATTACTGAAAAGGACGCTGTATTTGCTATTGGGCCTGCTGGAACTGGCAAAACCTATCTAGCTGTTGCAAGAGCAGTTGAGTCGCTGGAGAGCTCAAATGTAAGCAGGATTGTTTTGGTTAGACCGGCAGTTGAGGCGGGAGAAAAATTGGGTTTTCTACCAGGAGATTTGAGTGAAAAAGTTGACCCCTATTTGCGACCTATTTATGATGCATTATATGAATTCTTGGGTTTTGAAAAGGTTAATAAGTTAATAGAAAAACATATAATTGAGGTAGCTCCACTCGCATTTATGCGGGGCAGAACGCTCAACGATTCCTTTATCATTCTCGATGAGGCACAAAACACAACCATACCTCAAATGAAAATGTTTTTAACAAGAATGGGCTTTGGTTCTAAAATGGTTATTACTGGCGATATTACTCAAATAGATTTAGCTAGCCCATCTCAATCTGGCCTCCTAGATGCTACAAATATCTTAAAAGACATGAACGAGATTGCTTTTTGTGATTTCGATTCTCAGGACGTTGTTAGAAACCAGTTAGTCAAACTCATTGTCAACGCATACGATAACAAAAAATGAGTCTTTCCAACCCAAAAATTATTGTTGGTTTGTCCGGCGGTGTTGACTCATCTGTCGCTGCACTACTACTAAAAGAGCAAGGATTTAACGTTGAGGCTTTGTTTATGAAGAATTGGGATGAAGAAGATGATGATGAGTATTGCAGCGCTGCTGAAGATCTCGCTGATGCACAGAATGTATCTGAAAGTCTCGACATTAAGCTCCATACCGTCAACTTTTCTCATGAATATTGGGAAGATGTCTTTGAGCACTTCCTTTTTGAACACAAAAAAGGAAGAACTCCAAACCCTGATGTTTTGTGTAACCAAAGAATTAAGTTTAAAGCATTCCTTGATTATGCAAAGGACCTAGGTGCAGATAAGATAGCAACAGGTCATTATGCAAGGATTGATAAAATCAATGATCAATTTTATTTAAAAGCTGCCGTAGATGGCAACAAAGATCAAAGCTATTTCTTGCACCTACTTGATCAACATCAGCTATCTCAGAGTCTTTTTCCGCTAGGTGAATTACATAAAAATGAAGTACGTGATATAGCAACAAAGAATAACTTTGTAACAGCAAATAAAAAGGACTCTACCGGAATTTGTTTTATTGGGGAAAGGCCTTTTGCTGAATTTTTAACTACCTATTTACCAAAAGAAAAAGGTGATATTGTTGATGAAAAAGGTAGATTCATTAAACACCATCAAGGCTTGCCCTTTTATACGATTGGTCAAAGAAAAGGATTAGAGATTGGAGGTGGATATAGTAACTCTTCCGAGCCATGGTTTGTTGCTGAAAAACGCTTAGATACAAATGAAATCGTTGTTGTCCAGGGAAATCACGATTTACTTTATCATCAAACACTGAGTGCTGATAATGTTCACTGGATTGGAAATGAGCCAAAGTTGCCATACAGTTGTAGTGCTAAAATACGCTACCGTCAAGCATCTCAAGAATGTAATATAGAATATAAAGACAAAAACAATATCAAAGTTAAATTTAATGAACCACAAAGAGCTATAACACCTGGCCAATCAATTGTTTTCTATGATAAAGATTATTGTTTAGGTGGTGGCGTTATCGAATCAAGGTCAAATGAATAAATCAGAACAACAAACCCTTGCACTTGCAAGTATATTTCAGACAACTACTCTTGTTCATCAGCTAGCCTCTTCGGGTAATTGCGATACTGATAGCAATATAGCAAGCTTAAACAGCATTGTCAGTCAAGGAACTTCTATAAAAGAAGTTTTCAATTCCCCTGAAGACCTCAAGATTGGTATAAGCTCATTAAAAACTGTGTTAGCGCCAAACCCTGCAAATATGAAAAATGTCATGTTATACACAACCACACTCATTAATCTTGAAAAAAAATTAATGAAAGAGCCTTATTTATTGAACAAAATTTCACGAGAAATTGAAAATATCAAAAAACAGAATTTTTTTGATATTCATCATAAAAATACCATTGCTAAGTTTGCTGAACTTTACAAAAACACAATAGGAGGCCTTAACCCAACGATTATGGTAAGGGGTGAACAGATCTATCTTACCAACCAAAATACAGCTAACAATATTAGGGCCTTACTTCTTGCTGGAATTCGAGCAGTATCTTTATGGAAATCGCAGGGCGGCAAAACATGGCACCTTCTACTGAATAAGAAAAAAACCTTACAATACGTAGATAATTTGAGCGCTTAGCATTTTGAAAAACAAACGCTTGCATAAATACAACTGAGACTTTATAATTCCTTGTTTTTGTAATGTAGCAATATAGACAAATATGGCCAATTCAGCAGGTTCAAGAAAGCGCGCTAGACAGGCGATAAAGCGCAACAAACATAACTCTCAAATTCGAGCTAAAGTTCGTACTTTCATAAAGAAAGTTGCATCTGCAATT
Source organism: uncultured Piscirickettsiaceae bacterium (assembly GCA_964606585.1). Classification (GTDB taxonomy): domain Bacteria; phylum Pseudomonadota; class Gammaproteobacteria; order PS1; family Pseudothioglobaceae; genus Pseudothioglobus. The sequence continues at coordinate 14,929 of CAZSHL010000009.1, read as the reverse complement.
GAAGCTGGAAATAAAAAAGAGGCAATTAGTGGGTTTGCAGAAATGCAAAAAAATCTTGACCAGGCTGTAAACAAAGGTTTGATTCATAAAAATCAAGCAGCAAGAAAAAAGTCACGCTTATCTACGCAAATAAAGGCGCTCTAATATAGATTATTGGTTTTCACTGTTAAGGTTAAATCCTTATCACCAAATCATTGCTATAATAAAACCCTCAATCGAGGGTTTTTTTATCTATACGAAATTTTATTATGATTAGTGAGAGCGACAAATCCCTATTTAGAAATACAGTAAACAAAGATTTTGCACTCGACAAAGATGCAGGTAAAGAAATAAAACCAATCCAAACTGGACATAATAAGCTATTCGAATCCTTCAACTATTTATCTAAACCTAACCTTAGAGCCGCTGAGCCTGTGAGTTACTCTCAAAGTGGAGTTTCTCCCAAAACAATAAAGAAAATGAAGCAGGGCAAACTTGAAAATCCTCCTTCTATTGATTTGCATGGTCAAACAGTCAAAGAAGCTTGTAAATCTCTATCAAAATTTATTCATTATCATCAAAATGAAAAATTTATTCATGTTATTCATGGTAAAGGCTCTCATTCTGAGAACAAGATATCTATTTTAAAATCTCAAGTTGCCCACTACCTAAAACAACACCCTCAGGTCCTAGCATTTAGTTCCTGCCCACAAAATAGCGGCGGCACTGGTGCTATGTTTGTCTACTTAAAGAGCTGATGTTTCATCAAGACGAAATCTATACAATCTCAGATTTTTTACATTTATGTAAAAATTCAATAGAAAAAGAGATACCTCATTGCTGGATTCAGGGAGAAATATCCAACCTATCTCAACCATCTTCTGGTCATTTGTATTTCTCATTAAAAGATTCGACTGGACAGATTCGATGTGCGTTCTTTCGCTTAAGCCAACGTAGTATTCGTTTCACACTTGAAAATGGAATGTCTGTTGTTATGCATGGTGCACCAACACTTTATGAGCCTAGAGGTGATTTTCAAATGATTGTTCAACAAATTGAACCTGCAGGCATAGGAAATCTACAATTAGCCTTTGACCAACTTAAAAACAAACTTTTAAATGAAGGCTTGTTTGATGAAAAAAATAAGAAGAAACTGCCTATTTCACCCAAAACTATAGGAGTTATAACGTCCTCTAGTGGAGCAGTAATTAGGGATATTATTCATGTCCTCAAGAAAAGATATCCCTATACAAATATCTTACTTTACGATACTGCAGTGCAGGGCGAAAATGCACACAAAAAAATAATCTATGCACTTGCAAGTGCCGATAGTTTAAAACAATGCGATGTATTGATACTTGCAAGAGGTGGCGGGTCATTAGAAGATTTATGGTCATTTAACGAAGAAGACCTAGCTAGAGCTATTTTTGCCTGTGAAACACCACTGATAAGTGCTATAGGTCATGAAACAGACACAACAATTGCAGACTTTGTTGCAGATGTTAGAGCGCCAACTCCTTCAGCTGCAGCCGTTATTGCAACACCAGATAGATTAGCATTATTCGAACTTTCAAGCAAACTTAGGAATCAATTACAAGAAAACATCAAACAAAAAATCGAGGTCAAAAAAATAATTTTGAAACAATTACGATTCAGAATATCTGACCCCAGAGTTCAGTTACAAGAAAATTCACAAAAACTTGACGATTTCGAGTTGCGACTTAACTACTACATTCGACACAGATTTGTACTTTTAAACTCGAAACTTAGAGAGCTAAAAACCAAGTTAAACCAACACTCACCCTATCATATCATTAACTTCAGACTTGAACAGAACACCACCTCCAAGGAAAGACTCTTAAATAATATTACTGGTACTTGTCATATCTATAGAACTAAACTTAATCAACTCAATGAACGTCTTCAATTAATCACTAAATATTTAGTCGAGAATGAAACAAAACATTTGAACCATCAAGTAAATCGACTCCATATACTCTCACCCTTAAGAACTCTTTCTAGGGGCTATAGTATTACCCATATCGAAAAAGGAGAAGTTCTATTGTCAACTAAAGATGTTGAAGTGGGTGATATTATCGATACCAAACTAAAGCAGGGTCAGCTTTCTTCGAAGGTAATTAAGAAAACTAACTCTTAAACCTTAAGAAATTACTTTTTCTTTAAATGTATGAGTTGGGTAAAATGCATAATGCTTAGCCAAACTGCTCTTTCGTCTAAGCAAACATTTAATGATTCACTTAGATACTTACTTTACTAAATATGGAATCAAACGTTTTTCTTATGCGTCGTCTAGGTTCAATGGTCTACGACTTATTTCTAGTTTTTTCTTTTGTTTTTTTTATCTCCGGAGTCGTTATCATTATTATTTCAAATAAACAAGCAATAACAAGTCCTCTATTCTTTTTTCTATGTCCTTTGCCACTTACATACGGATATTTTGCGTTATCCTGGGTAAAGGGTAAACAAACACTAGGAATGAAGGCTTGGAAAATTGAGATTGTACAAATTGATGGGAGACATATTACCTATAGACAATCTTTAATTAGATTTTCACTAGCAATCATTTCGCTAATTGGTATTGGATTTTTTTTCCAATTCTTTAATAAATACAAAATTCCGATACATGATTATTATTCGAAAACCTACCTATTATCAACGATAAAATAATGTATTAATAAAAATCAAACTTATACTATGCAGCATGGCAATCAAAAAGGATTCTTTAGCTTTATTTCTAAATATAAAGTCACATTTTTGCTCGTCGTTATGTTGGCAGTACTAATGAAACAAAATTTTTTGGTTAATGATTTCCCAAATGTGATTAAACAAAAACAAAAATCAATTGATGATATTGTATTAAGTAATAAAGAATTAAAAGCTGAAAATCAAGAACTAGAAAAACAAATTCATGGATATACACAAGAAGACATGACACTTGTTGAATCTAAGGCGCGCTTTAAGTATGGATTAATTAAAGAGGGCGAGGTGTACTATCAAATAGACCTAATTGAAGACTCTGAGAATATAGGAGAGCCTGCCGAGTCTACTTTATAATACTAATCAATAATATCTCTTTCTTAAAGGAATCCTTGCTGTCATGCTTAATGATAAATACTATTTAATCATTCCGGCCAGTGGAAAAGGTTCACGTATGGATTCATTTTTGCCGAAGCAATATCTAAAACTTGATAATGGTTCAACCATTCTTGATCAAAGCCTTGGAGTGTTATTAAGTATTAAGCAAATATCAGGCTGCATTATTGCCATATCAAAGGATGACGAGCATTTTGCATTGTCTCCCTTTACTAAACACGATAAAATTCTTACCACCACTTATGGCGGAATTGAAAGGTTTAATTCGGTCCTAAATGCACTCAATGAGTTGAATCAATTTTCTAATGAAAATGATTGGATTCTTGTACATGATGCGGTGCGCCCATGTATCAAAAAAAGTGATATAGATAAACTAATTAAAGAAGTGGACGAACACCCTATTGGCGGCATTCTTGCGACGCCATTTGTGGATACAGTAAAAACTACTCAAGGTAATCATATTGTAAAAACTGTGGATAGGAATAATTTGTATCAAGCGCAAACCCCTCAAATGTTTCGTTTTGGAGTCCTAAAGCGTGCACTTAAAGAGGCTATTAATAAAGGAATCCATATTACAGATGAGGCAGAGGCAATAGAGAGACTAGGCTATTCAATAAAAATCGTATCTGGCTCCAAAAGCAATATTAAAATTACTCACGCAGATGATCTACAATTAGCAAACTACTACTTGAAAAGAAAATGACAATAAAGACCGGTATTGGACAAGACTCTCATTCTTTTGAAAATAAACCAGGAAAACCACTAATACTGGCTGGAATTGATTTAAAACATCCATTAGGGCTAAGTGGCAATAGTGATGCAGATGTTGTATTTCATTCAATAACAAACGCCATTTCCAGCGTAACAGGTAACAATATAATTGGCACAGTTGCAGACGAGCTTTGTCAAAAAGGCATTACGGACAGTCAAATCTATTTAGAAAAAGCGCTTGAAGATATCGCACAATATAAAATTAACCATATCGCTATCTCAATTGAATGCCTTACCCCAGCAATTTCACCACACATTAATGCAATGAAACAAAATATCGCCGATTTATGCGGAATCGGCTTAATTGATGTAGGGATCACCGCAACTTCCGGAGAAGGGCTGACTCCTTTTGGGAAAGGTCAAGGAATTCAAGTAATAACCATCATTACACTTAGCAAAAAATGACGTTAATCGACAATCCTTCCCGTTCAAAAATTCAGAAAATTCACTTTATCGGTATTGGTGGCTCTGGAATGAGCGGTATCGCTGAAGTATTAAAGAACCTTGGTTACGAGGTGTCAGGGTCTGATATACAGTCAAATAAAGCGACAAAAAGACTCGAAGATATGGGCTGTAATATATCCTACCAACAAAATGCTGATAATGTCGTTGGAAAACAGGCCATTGTTGTCTCTTCTGCCATTAACAAAGATAACGCCGAACTTAAAGCAGCCAAAAAACAACACTTATTGGTAGTGCCTAGAGCTGAAATGTTGGCAGAATTGATGAGGTTTCGTTTCGGTATTGCTGTATCTGGCGCTCACGGAAAAACCACAACAACGAGCCTTATAGTTCATATTATGAGTGAAGCAAAGCTCGATCCAACTTATGTTATTGGAGGCATAATAAATGCTACTGGGATGAATGCAAAACTGGGAAAAAGCGACTATATTGTCGCCGAAGCAGACGAAAGTGATGCGTCATTTCTACACCTAAAACCCATGCTGAGTGTTATAACCAACATCGATGAAGACCACATGGGAACTTACAAATATAGCTATAAAAATCTAACTAAAGCTTTCATTGACTTTACCTCTAATTTACCATTTTACGGAGTGTGTGTTGCCTGTATAGATGACCAGGGTGTTCAAGATATACTATCGAAAGTTCATCGACCTATATTGAGCTATGGCTTCAGCGATGATGCTGATATAAAGGCCTCTAATGTGGAACAAAAGAAAATGAAAATGCATTTTGAAGTTGAATATGTCAGTTTGCAAATGAGCTTTCCTGTAACTCTCAATTTAATTGGAAAACACAACATACTGAACGCCTTAGCAGCAATTAGTGTTGCCCTTGAACTTAAAATACAACCAAAACTCATTCAAAAAGCATTAGCTAACTTTAGTGGCGTTTCGAGAAGATTAGATAGTCATCAGACGATAACAATTAACAAAAAAACTGTTCCGCTATTTGACGACTATGGACATCACCCTAATGAAATTTCTGCGGTCTTGAGTACGTTAAGAAATACTTATCCTAGTAATCGTTTAGTGGTTATTTTTCAGCCCCACAGATATTCTAGAACTAGGGATTTGTTCAATGAATTTGTAAGTTGCCTGTCAAAGGCAGGTGCATTGATTTTGCTGAATATTTATTCTGCAAACGAAAAACCTATCAAACAAATAACTTCATCAACACTAGCTAATTCTATTAGGCAAAGAAGTTCAATTGATCCTATAGTGGTTAACAATAGCAATGAAATCCTTGAAATATTGCCTAACGTTGTTCATAAAGATGACGTCATTCTGACACTTGGTGCTGGAGATGTAAATAAAATTCCATACCTAATAAAGGAACATTTCACTACACTATAGAGATGCTAATACACGACGAACCAATGTCCAAACACTGCTCATTAAGGACAGGAGGAGTCACTCGAGAATTTTTTTCTCCAAATAATATCGAAGAACTATCAGAGTTTTTAAATCACAACCATTTAAACGTTCTGTTTCTTGGTTTAGGTAGTAACTTACTGGTTCGAGATGCTGGCTTTGATGGTGTCACTATTCACACCAAACATTTAAATGAAATGTCTTTTTCGAATGGACTTATCGAGACTGAAGTTGGCACAACTCTAGCTAAACTTTCTAGATTTGCGCAAGCTAATGAAAAGCATGGAGCCGAGTTTTTAAGCTCAATACCCGGCAGTGTAGGTGGCGCACTTGCGATGAATGCGGGCGCATTCGGATCTGAAACTTGGCAGTATGTCACCTCTGTTCGAACTATCAACCTTGAAGGCAAAATTCAACAAAGAGATAAAAGTGACTTTGTTGTTGATTATCGTTCTGTCAAACATAGCCATGCTGAAGAGTTTTTCATCAGTGCTCAATTTAATTTTGACCTGCAGGTGGCTAACGATAATGTTCGCGATCTACTCCAAAAAAGAAACTCTACCCAGCCTATAGGATTAGCGAGCTGCGGTAGTGTATTTAAGAATCCGAATGGGAACTATGCCGCTAAGTTAATCGAGCAAAGCGGTCTAAAGGGATATTGTATTGGTGGAGCATGTGTATCTGAGAAACATGCAAACTATATAATTAATCAAAACAATGCGAGCGCTTCAGACATAGAAAAATTAATTCGCTATATTCAAAAAACGGTGCAGAAGCAACACAAAATACAACTTGAGCCTGAAATAATAATTATATGATTGCTGTTTTAATGGGTGGCTATTCTGCCGAAAGAGAGATATCACTAATCAGTGGAAAGGCAGTATATGAAGCCTTAGTAAGAAGCAAGGTTGACTGCTTTTCATTTGACCTAAAAGAAGATAACTTGGATAAATTATGGAGTCGCGATTTTGAGAAGGCTTTTATTGTCCTTCATGGTCGTGGTGGTGAAGATGGATATATTCAATCGGAGCTAGATAAAAGAAATATACCTTTCACAGGCTCAGGAGTAGATGCTTCTGGTCTTTGTATAGACAAAGTAAAAACTAAAGACCTTTGTAGCAAAATAAATACACCCCTATTACCCTCAATTGTTGCCACGAAAGGACAGAATATTGACGAAATAAATTTTGCCTTTCCTTGGGCAGTAAAACCCACATTGGAAGGTTCCAGTATCGGTATCACTAAAGTAACAAGCAGCGAAGAGTTGAATGACGCTCTAGAACTAGCCTGGCAATATGGTGACATTGCCCTAATCGAGCAATGGGTTGAGGGTGATGAATATACTGTAGCAGTCTTGGGTGGACACGCATTACCAAGTATCAAGATTTTTTCAAATCAGGATTTCTATGATTATGATGCAAAATATTTCAGCAATAAAACTAAATACCTATGTCCATCCGATCTCTCAAAAAATGAAGAGAATAACATACAGCAAATTGCACTAGAAGTATTCAAAGAGACGGGAGCATCTGGCTGGGGAAGGGTCGACTTTATTATGGACAAAGATAGAAATCTATATTTTCTAGAGATAAATACTGTTCCTGGAATGACATCTCACTCTTTAGTGCCAATGGCCGCAAAATCTCTCGGTATTGGCTTTGATGAATTGGTAATCAAAATACTAAATGCCTAACAATAACGTTAACCGCCTAAAGAAAGAGAAAAGACCAGTCAAATTTAGTCTATTAAAGCTGGTTAAAAGATTGATATACCTATTCTTGATTGTCTCCCTAGCTAGTCTCATTTATATAGCTGACAGATCGGACATATTTGACCCAAGTATTTCGTGGGAGGGAGACGAAAAAACTTTGGACAATATTAAACGTTATGAAAACTCAATTAAACCACTACTTGACAATAAATACTTAATTAATCTTTCAGAACTAAAGGAAAAAATTGAGAACCATCCTTGGGTAGCTAAAGCCGGCATAAAAAGGTTGTTTTGGAACAAACTTCATGTCAAGTTAGAGTCTCATGATATTGCAATGCGTTGGGATATTGATGGTTATATCTCAAGCAATGGAATTCCATTTAAGCCTAGCGTAATGGAGGAATCTGATAAACCTCTAGCTATCGTTTCAGAAAATCAGGTGAAAAGTCTGTTTGAGGACTACAAGAAATTCCAATTAATAGTCGACCCACTCAAAATACATCGCTTTGAAAGAATCCATATTGACAGGATTTGGCTTGATAATGGGGTACAAATTATTCTCGGAAATCAAATGCAGGTTGAACGTCTAAAGAAATTTGTTGAGGTTTACGAAAAACTCAAAACAACTTCTACAAAAATTAAACCGAAAGCGATATTCGATATGCGATACCCTAAAGGCTTTGCGCTGAGTTATTTGCCATAATAACTCGATAACACAAAGCAAAGCTTATTGCCATCCAATAAACTATTGCAATCATTGCAAGCCAAAATAGAAAGCTAACAAAACCAAAAATTGAAAAGATAAAGGACAAAATTGCTGCAACTAAAAGCGGCACACCTAATTTAAGAAAAAAGACACTGAACTGAGTAGTAAAACGAAGCTTTATTCTTTGGTAAGGTTTGTCGTTAGCTGAAGATACTAAATTAAGTGACATCGGAATTACAAGAAAATATACCACGATAGATAAAAATGGAAAACCAATAAATAGTGGTATCTGAGTAATTAAAGACAAAAACAAGAACAATATAAAAAACCTACCCAATCTCAGACTCGGCAAAACAACACCTACCCTTGCTATAGAGTTAGGTCCTGTCACTACTAGACGATATATGTTTATTAGTAGTGAAATATAACCATAATCAAACATCAGCATGTAGATTTGGGCATTTTCCGGATAACCTTGAGACTGTCCATTACCAAAAAATTGTGCCTGAAATGCATCGACAAGCCCAGGAAAGATAGTGATTAGGGGTAGCGCCATTAATAGCGGAAAAATACTAGCCTCAAGCAAATTTTTCCAATAAGAAAAAGCAAATGCTAGGCTGGCATAAATAGTTTTCTTAACTGGAATATTGTTCATAATAGGTTTGAGTTTATCACATTAACTGTGATTAATAATTTTTGTCCTGGCTTTAAGATTTGAGATTCCTTTATCTGGTTCCAAGAAACAATATCTTTGACGTTTACATTGTACTTTTTAGCAATCCTTGAAAGATTATCCCCGTCCCTAACTGTATATGTTATCTCTTTATTGATATCAATACCTGTCTTGGTTATCTCAGAAAGCCCTGTTTTACCGATAGATTCAGCCAAAATAACCAACTCCTTTCCAATCGAAAGAGGCATTGATGGGTCTAGCTGATTCCATCTTACTAGGTTATTTACGGTAGTATCAAATTGTACTGCAATTTTCCATAGACTATCACCCGAAACTATTTTATAAATTATTTTTTCAGTATTCTTTTCAATATTCAACCTACTCTTTTCCCTTTGTTTCTCAGAAAGCGAATAATAGCCCTCCATTTTTTGCGCAACAGGGACGATAAGATAATCACCAATCCTAATTAAGTTGGATTGGAGCTCGTTTACACTTTTTATTTGTTCAACAGTAGTTTTGTATTTTTTTGCAAGGTATATCAAGCTGTCTCCAGATTCAACTTTATGGCGAGCCCAACTAATTTGGGGCATTTTCCCAGATTTTGCAAGATTATCTTCAAAGTCCTTAAGAACTGTTACAGGAAGAAGCAAATCATAAGGCAAAGAAACTGGCGTTGCCCATCGACGCAAACCTGGATTAAAGGTATATATTTCATCGATACTTAAGCCAGTCCATTGAGCAATCAACGCAAGATCAAATTGCGAATTAAGTTCAACAACTTCCAAGAATCTTGAGTTATCTATCGGAGTTAATTTTTGTCCAAACTTAAAAGGTTCTTTAACGATCATAGACAAGGCTAAAAGTTTAGGGATATACCTTTCGGTCTCGTTAGGTAAATCTAGACTCCAGTAATCAGTTTTTTTTCCGACTTTTTGGTTTGCTTTTATGGCCCTTTGAATTCGACCAGGTCCGGCATTATATGCCGCTATTGCCAACATCCAGTCGCCATTAAATATCTGACTAAGGTCCTTTAGGTATTCTACTGCAGCTCTTGTAGAGTTAAGTATATGTCTGCGATCTTCATGCCACCAATCCTGCTCCAATCCATAAAGCTTTCCAGTGGAAGGGATAAACTGCCAAACTCCTACGGCGGTTCCATGTGAATAAGAAAATGGGTAATAACCTGACTCAACAATTGGGAGCAGAGCAATCTCGATGGGTAGCTCCTCTTTTTCAATCTCTTGAACTACAAGATAAAGATACGGCTCAGCACGTTCGGATATATGAGTCAGATATGTTGGATGCTTTTCGAACCAATCGATCTGTTGTTGAATTCTTGGATTATTGTCGATCTCAAATTTTTGTTGATTTGCAATGTAATTCCAGAGATTTGATTCGTCAATAAATATCTCCTCACTTTCAGAAGTTAAGGCAGCATCACTATTACTCTTTACATTGTCAATAATGCCCTGACAGGCTGACAAAAAAATAGCAAAGAATAGTAAAACGAATCTCACTTAATTTGACTTACTAGAGCACTGTGGCGATAAAGGTGCATCTGAACGTTTTTGCCACTCTTCAGGTGTATAGGTATGCATCGCTAGAGCATGAATATGGTTTAATTCTTTGGCAAAAAGCTTATTGATAAATCGATGCCTATCAATCAGTTTCATTTCAATAAATTTTTCACTGACCACAATCAGCTTAAAATGTGACTCTGTTGCAGGGCCAGAGTGCTGACTCGACTCATTAACAACTTCACAATAAACGGGCTCTAGAGCAAGCTCTAGTTGGTTCTTTAAATGATTTTCCATATTCTCCACATTATTCACTCTCAAAGGCATATTCAAATGCATCGGAAAAAAAGCTATCCTTTGATAATCCTTGTTCTAGACAGCCTTTAGCTGCAGCCTTTACCATTACAGGAGGGCCACACGCATATACTTCGTAATCAGAAATGTCATCAAAGTCCCTAATGACACATTCATGAACATAACCTTTTTCTCCTTGCCAACTAGTATTGGCTTGAGACAAAACAGGTATAAAACTGATATTTGAATATTTTTCAGCCCACTCACTGGGCAAGCTCGAATATATGTCTATCTCATCTCTAACACCCCAATATAAGTGTACATCTCTTTTTGAATTAATCATAATTAAATGTTCTAGGATTGCTTTAATTGGACCAAAACCAGTACCACCAGCGATAAATATAATAGGCCTATTGCCTTCCTCTCTTAAAAAGAAGTCACCTTTAGGGCCTTCAATTCTTAGGATGGCTTTTTCCTTCAGTGTCTTAAAAATGAAATTTGTAAGTTGACCTTCTTCAACTAAACGTACATGTAGCTCGATTATGTTTGAATTTGTTGGCGCATTTGCAATAGAAAATGCCCTTGGCTCAAAATCTGAATGCTCTAAATCTAAATATTGACCCGCAAGATACTGTATAGACTGTGAGCCAGGAATTTTTAACAATATTTGAGCTACATCATGATTTAAATGATTAATTTTTTCTACCCGACATGGGAGGCTTCTTACCTCTATATTGGCAAGAGCATCTATTTCATCAACTGTGATATATAAGTCACTTTTAGCTCTACCTTGGCAAAGTAGTGCCATATTGGCTTGTATATCTTCATCAGTTATGGCTTCTGGTAATTCCCCCTCATAAGCTATCTCGCCTTTAAGAATGACTGCTTTACATTTGCCACAAAAACCATTTTGACAACCATAAGGAAAATTCAATCCATGACTGAGAGCGCCATCTAATATCGCCATATCTTCGTTCGTTTGAAAGGATTTACCGCTATTCTGATTTAATACCGTAAACATTGTTTTGGATATAAAAATACAAAGGTGCCATTATAATGTAGGTCTTAGTGAAATATGCCTAGTATTCTTATGAGAATATCGTCTAATAATTCGGTTGTTTTTTTGATGGGACCAACAGCCTCTGGGAAAACCGAATTGGCACTTGAAATGTTTAGCCACTTCAATGCATCATTGATTAGTGTTGATTCAGCTTTGATATATCGAGGGATGAATATTGGTACTGCAAAACCGGACATAGATGTTCTTGCAAAATACCCTCACGAACTGATCGATATCTGTGACCCAGATGAGAGTTTTTCGGTAAACACATTTATCTCACTTGCACAAAAACATATTGAGTTGGCTTTAGCAGAAAAAAAGCTCCCAATTTTGGTTGGCGGAACATCTTTTTATTTTCATGCACTAGAAAATGGGCTGTCTAAATTACCCCAATCAACAAGTGAATCTAGGGAACACTTTAATAAGCTTCTTGATAGAAAGGGTAGTGAAAAACTACACCAAAATTTACTACAGATTGATCCTTATTCTGCTGATCGCATCCATCCCAATGACTCACAAAGAATTACCCGAGCACTTGAAGTTCATTTCCTATCTGGACAAAAATTGAGTGAACTTCAAGGACACAAATCTGTTAACAAACTTACGCAATCTATTAAGAAGATAATTCTAATGCCAGCAAGAACTGAACTTCACAAAAGGATTGAAAAAAGGTTTATTAAAATGATGGAAGAGGGTTTTCTTGAAGAAGTCAAAAATCTGAGAAAAAACAAAAACCTAAATCTTAACTTGCCATCAATGCGATGTGTTGGATATCGTCAAGCCTGGCAACATCTTGATGGGGAATTCGATAAACAGACAATGATTGATAAATCTATAGTAGCCACTAGGCAACTATGTAAAAGACAGTGTACATGGCTAAGAAATGAGAATGATGCACTTATCCTAAAGAAAGGAAATATTGATGAGGTAATTAATTTTCTTCAATAAATTGTAAGTACTAATCAAATGTTCTTCTTGTTCGTAAATTCTTCCATAGTGTGAAGCATTTTTCTTAAGCTGTCTATAGTAGTTTCAAATTCATCACTTGTTAAATCGGAAACTGCAATGTCTTCAATCTCATGAAATCTAGGGAAAATCTTTTCCATCAGTTTTTCACCGACTTCGGTAATTTGAACAACTACACGTCTAGCATCGCTTGAATGTGAAACTCTTTGGCAATAGCCATGCTTTTCAAGTGTTATTAAAATACCAGTCAGTGTACTTTTTGCAATGCCAGCACTCTTTGCCAATTTAGCAGTCTCTAGGTCTCCCCATACCCATATAACCCACATCACAGTAAATCCAGAAAAAGATAAATTAAACTCTTTAAATAGGTTTTTTTCTGAAAAATTTCTAATTAATGTTGTCAACCTAAACGCATTTGAAATAATGGAGACTGATCGACCATATAAGCCAACAGAGATAAGATGTTGTTTAGCTCTTTCTTCAGCTTTTGTAGGTTTTGTATGAGCTTTGCTATTAATATTTTCTGTCATTATTACTAAGTCAAATTTGATCTTTTGAGTGTTGTCCCACCTTTCCAAGAAGCTCCCACTTGACGATAGTACCCTTTAATTAATTCTTCAGGTGCAAGCAATTGAAATTCTTCAACTGGTGAAGAGAAAAAATTAATCTCAAAAGAGCCTTTAAAGCAGAGCCCAAACTCTACATCATAACCTGACATTGTTACTACTTCATCAAGGCTATCTTTGCCATCGCACTCAATCGAAGGCATCCATCGATTATGAACCATCGGTAATGCATTGACAAACCCAGAATGGTCGGACTCACTCTCAATCGTGAATTTGGCTTGAATCAGTCGATGATCGTATGCAGCAAGCGTAGCTCCAAAGGTGCCGCCTGGCTGAAGTCGAGGACCCGCCTTACCAACGCTAGTAGGTCTAGTTAAATGAATTGAGCCAATTTTTTTGGGATATCCTTGAAATTGGCCACGAATAACAGCATAGTCTTTGTCTACCCAAATATATACACAACGTGAGTATGTTTTTCCTTGAAATTTACACCTTACAACAAAAAATACTTCTTTATATTGAGCTCTCATAGGATCTAATAATTCATTAAAATCATCACTACAACTTTGCCAGTCAGCCCAAATTACTGCAACGGCCCCAGGATCCTCTTCAGCCAATTCAAATCCTTCAGGCAAAAGTTCAGCCACACGATCAGGACTTGTTCTATACTCAAGAGTCAAGAGATCTCCAGAGTAGTGCCAAGGGACATTAGGAAGTAATGACGAAATACCAGTTGATGTCCTGGGAAACATAAAACCTTTTATAGCCATATCGATACTAAGTTTATAATTTAATTAGTATATGATACCATTCGGTATCGAATGAAATTATAATAAACATCCTTTAACACTTTAAATTACAAAGATATAATATATAATCATTCGTGCCCAAACGAAATAAGGATAAAGATAAATGTCAACCATAGAATATCGAAGAATACTGTTAAATGGTTACCCAGTTCAGACGACAGTTGAAGGCAATGAGCTTGTAACAAAAGATGGGAGAAATGTTAATATTGAAGAAGCTCAGCATCTTCCACCAACTCAACCTTCAAAAATTATATGTGTCCATTTGAATTATGAAAGTCGTGTTAAGGAATACATAACAAAATTGCCTCCTGCACCAACATATTTCCATAAACCTATTACCGCACTTAATAGCCATAAAGGAGATATTATCCGACCAGACCGTTGCAAATGGCTTAACTATGAAGGCGAGATCGCAATTGTAATCGGTCGTAATTGTCGTAATATAAGCCCCAAAGAAGCTAAAGACTATATTGCTGGATATACTATAGCTAATGACTATGGGCTGCATGATTTTCGAGATACCGACGCTGGTTCGATGCTAAGAGTTAAGGGTTCAGACACGCTTTGTCCTGTTGGTCCAGGGCTTGTCACAGGTTGGGATTTTCATAATAAAGGTATACGCACTATTGTAAATGGTAAGGTTATGCAAGATGCCAACACTAGTGAGATGGAATGGGATATGAATTATCTTGTTGCAGATATTGCACGCAACATTACTTTAGAACCAGGAGACCTATTGCTTTCTGGCACACCAGCAAACAGCCGCCCTGTTAATCCAGGAGATGTAGTTGAAGTTGAGGTTGAAGGATTAGGTACACTATCAAATACAATTGTTCATGGCACTGTACCAATTCGTGATGATGTCGGTGCACAACCATCAAGTTCAGAAGAAGTAGTTTCTACCGCTATGGGTGGTGACTGGGAATTT
>CAZSHL010000008.1:0-21318 GCA_964606585.1 uncultured Piscirickettsiaceae bacterium | reverse complement strand
ACATTGCGATCAAGCAAAATGGTTGTTCGGTAGAATAAAATAACTTTGATTCCCAGATACTTACAAAGAGAATATATTACATAATCAAAAATTACATGAGGAATAACAGGAAACAAACAAAGGTTTATCTTATTCTTTAGTAAGTAATTATACCAATAACGCAATTGCTTGTGATACAAGTCAATTCTCTCCTCATAGTATAATAGCCCCTGAATGTGCTGATAACGATCCATCATCTTTAGAACATGAGATTCGCAAACACTCATGCCTTCAAGAAGGCTTCTATCTAATGGCAGGTCCGAGTATCTATCCCAGTCATGAAAGTGCCCAAAGGTGCAATCCCGAAAATCATGATATCCGGTTACGTCATATGTAGGATGATCGTCTGAAATAAGAAACACATTTTCAACTTTGAGTTTTTGAGGCAAATGTGCTGGAATCTCTCTAGGATACCCATTGGCTACCAATAGTAAATTAATCATACTATTGGCCCCCAACAAGATTTATAACAATAGTGCATCACACTAACCCCATTTGTCTTTGAGACCCATAAAACATCTTTTCCGATATTCATATAAACAAAAGAATTTATTTATCAAACTCATGAGATAAAAGCAACTGCTTCCTTAACAATATTCTCAACATTCAGACTTTCATCATGAAGCAAATAATCTGGGGTTCCTATGCCGCTAAAGTGATCATTAATGCCTAATCTCTTTAATCTTGAATTGCCGAATTCTGAAGCGATTTCACTAACAGCGCCTCCCAATCCACCGATGATATTATGTTCCTCGACAGTCAGGATATGTCGTGTATCTTCTATAGCACGCATTATAGCTTCAACGTCAATTGGTTTTATTGAAGCAAACTGAAGTAATCTAGCTTTTATATTATGATGTTCCCTCAGAATATTTACTGCTTCCATTCCCTGATTCATAAGCGTTCCAGTAGTTATAATTGTCAAATCAGTTCCGTCAGATAGTTGGGTAGCATGGCCAATTCTAAAAACTTCATTCTTATAGGTCGGGTTTATATCAGCGGCTGACATTCTTATATATACAGGACCTTTGTAATCTATGGCTTGATCTAAAGCTTGGTTCATCTCCTTGACATCTCCAGGAACTAAGACGGTCATGTTAGGGATAGCTCTCATGATCGCAATATCCTCTAGGGTATGATGTGTAGGTCCAGCTGATCCAGCGCTTAATCCTGCGTGCGACACAACAAACTTAACATTCAGATTTGGATAGGCAACAGAAGTCCTAACTTGCTCAAGTGCCCTCATGGCAATAAATGCTGCAAATGAGTTCACAATTGGGATCTTACCCTCTAGGGCTAAGCCAGCTGCTATGCCTACCATATTCTGTTCTGCGATTCCTATTTGAAAGTGTCTATCTGGATGAGTAATTTGAAATGTCTCAGATTGAGTTGAATCTGCTAAATCTCCTTCTAGCAAAATAAGATCTTTATTCTTATGTCCCAGTTCAGCTATATGATTGCCATACCCTATTCGGATATTTTCTTTCATTTCACTACACTTGTGATTTTTGAAAAACTTTCTAACTCTTTGAGTGCGAGGTCAGAATAATCCTTGATTGCTCCACCACCATGCCAGTTCTTATCATTTTCCATAAAGGATACGCCTTTGCCTTTTATGGTATTACTGATTATCAGTGTAGGCATTTGGTCTACGTAAGGAGTTTTATTAAGGGCATTGAGAATCTCTTGCATGTTATGTCCATCAATTTCTAGTGCATGCCAACCAAAAGCTTCCCACTTTTGCTTGTATGGTTCTAGAGACATTACATCTTCAGTAAATCCACATTGTTGTATTCTATTTCTGTCAACAATACCGATAAGGTTGTCCAGCTTATAGTTGGAAGCAGACATGGCAGCCTCCCAAATGGAACCTTCCTGAGTTTCGCCATCACCCATCATGACATAGGTTTTAAAATCATTGTCATCGATTTTGGCTGCTAAAGCTCTTCCAACACCCACAGAAAGTCCGTGCCCAAGTGATCCAGTGCTCATCTCAACACCGGGCATTTTATCTCTGTCAAGATGTGCCCCAAAATTACTGCCATTCAATCTAAATGTAGAAAGCTCCTTTGCCGTTATAAACCCTTTAAGGTGTAGCACTGTTAGTAGACCTAAGCTACAGTGACCTTTGCTCAGTATAAATCTATCTCTTTTTTCACAGTCCGGTTTATTAGGATCTATATTCATAATCTCAAAATACAATGCCGTTAGGACATCTACAGCTGAAAGTGAGCCTCCCGGATGTCCCATACCAGAATTTATGAGTGTCCGAATCATTAGGTATCTTGCATGATTAGATATCTCTTGAAGTTCTTTATCTTTATTCATTATTTTTTATCTTGCTTGTAAAACCAACGATATTTCTTTTGAGCTCTTGATTTCTTTTTTTGTTGCTTTATCAGAAACTCAGCAATATCAAAATCAATCTTGCTATCTATATCTATCGACTCCTCCTGAGGAATAATATGATACTTCACATTATCGCCAGTTAAAGAGTTAGTCTCTAATATCGTTTTGTTTCTGCAAACAATCACATTTGCTCTCACATATGCCTTTTCATAGTTCTGTCTTGCAGTAGGACTAACTTCCCTTCCAGATGCACCAAAATACGAAACCAATCTTTTTCCAAGATAATAATCTTCGACTATCTTTAGTGCCTTTAAAGGATGTTGTCTCATTTCCGAAACTATGACTACTGAATCTGAGTTTTTGTCTTTGATGAGTATTTCTATTGCTTTATCTATATCATCAATTTTTTGTAGTGGTGATGTTGCCAGCATCCTTACAATAATGTCAGGACTATATTTCTCATGTTTCCACAACCATTCAAGCATATGTTCTACATAATCAAAGTCTGGAGAAAGATCAGTCGCTAGGCTTTCTGGCCTCAAACATGGGATCTCTGCACCATACCGTATTGCAATTTTTGCATATTCTTCACTATCTGTAGAAACCAATAAACGATTGATATATTTTGAGTTATTTGCAGTTCCCAAAATATGACCTACTAGAGGAATACCGTCCAATAATTTAATGTTTTTATCAGGGAGGGTTTTTGAACCAGCTCTTATTCCAATAATTCCCATAATTTTAAGGTTCTTAGGCGGCATACTTTTCCTTTATTAATTCTAGAATAGATCGATAGTATAAGGTGCTTATTTTATTTTCCTCGGCTTTCTTTATTATCGCTATGGTAATTGCGTCAAGCTCGGAAGGCTTCCCTTCTTTTAGATCTCTTGAAAGTGATGTTTTAAGATGATGGGGCAATTGGTTGACTTCATCAATCACTCTAGATGCTTCTATGCTAACACCCATAGCATTAGCAATATATGATCCCTCAGTAATCAGCCCAACTAATATATCTCTCATCTCTTTATTGTCTCTAATTTCGCCTATGCTTTTCTGAAAAGCGGCTGTTGTTGATGCTATTGCACCTAGCCTCACTAGCTTCCTCCAAATTACTTCATTATGGTCTGAAAGAGCAAATACAGAAATACCTATGGATTTAATGATTTCAATTGTCTTTTGAAAGTCGTCTTTTTTAACCTTTGGCTCTCTTGAAAGATTTATAAAAGCTGATTGCCTCCGTGGTTGTTTTATTATTCCATCACCATCTCTAAATACCTCAATAGATCCTATACTACCTGTTAGAAAATTGGAGCCAAAATTATCAATTATTTGCTCCCTGCTTCCTAATCCATTAAGCAATGAAATATAAAGAGGGTTACCTATCTTATCCTTTTTAATTCTTTTAAGAGATTCCTTCAAATAAGGATATTTAGTGGTAAAAATAATTATATCTACAGGAGTATCCAGGATAGTGGTTGCTTCTGGATATGCTTGAAAATCTCCATAGAATGAACTTGATACGCTCAATCCATTTTTGTTTATATCTTCAACAGACTTTTGTGAAGAAATAGCGGTTATTTTATGACCTTTCTTATAAAAGAGCGCGGCAAGTATACCGCCAATTCCGCCAATTCCTATTATTGCTATACTCAAAACTCTTACGACTGTGTAATTGAAAGTTATATTTGAAGATTCTTTTTTAGAAAATTATTTTGGCCATGGGTACTTCTTGATGATCTCTTCTCTAGGTTCAGTTCCCCATCCTGGTTGTTTTGATAAAACGAGATTTCCTTCTCTAATCTCAGGAGGGCATGTGAATAAATCGTTCCTCCATGGAACGTCATCGACATCCATTTCGCAAATCCTTAGATTTGGTGTTAATGCACAAAAGTGGCTGCTAATTGCCGTTGATAGATAACCCTGATGATTATGAGTGGCAACATTCATTTCGTATGAATTCGCTATTTCAGCTATTGAGCGAGATTTTGATATCCCATTCCAAATAACATCTATAATCACTATATCCATAGATCTATTTTCAATAAAAGGCCTATATTCTCTTAGTCCATAGAGGTTTTCACAAGAAGCTATTGGTTGAGAAATATCATCTTTTATCTCTTTCAGAGCAATTGGGTCATAAGAATCAATTTCCACCCAAGAAAGATCATAGCCCTCAATTGCCTTACAAATTGATATGTACCCATCTGTTTTAAAGTTGAAATTCAAATCAATTGATATGTTAATGTCTGCACCAACTGCAGACCTAAAACTTGAAACCCATGTCTTTATGTGGTTCAGCAGTATTCTATCCAAGATTAATTCTGGTCCTCCTGGGCTTCTTGAAAATCCTGGCATATATACATATGGACTTTCTTCCATTATACAAATATTTGTTTTTACAGACCTAAATCCAGAATCTATAATCTCTCTTGCAAAATTATTTAAGTCATCAAGTTTTCTAATAGGTGGTTTTTCTATCAAGTCACTAGTCCTCACTCTGCTGGTTCCACAGTGTGACCAATATAAAGGAATTTCTTTTCTGATAGGTCCGCCAAAAAGGCTGTAGACCGGAACACCAAGTGATTTTCCTTTTATATCCCAAAGTGCGTTTTCAATTCCAGCTAAAACTTTATGAATGAGTCCTGATGAACTCTGTTTCGTTCTAGCTTGTAGCATTTCTGTTAGGCTTAAAGTTTTTTGTGGATCTTTTCCTATTAGTAATGGGATGAGATCTTTAATAACTCCACTCATACCTTGGGGAGATCCGTTAGACTCAGAGCACTCACTCCAGCCAAATATATCTTCATCAGTTGAAATCTTTATGAATGTCCATGGCCTCCATCCAGCATCAGCATGAAATATTTCTATATTTGTTATCTTCATAGTTTTCTAGTGTAAACGATCATTATCAATTAGATAGATTTACTATAAACGAAATATTTTTTAATTCAGAATAAACATCTAAAGCTTCTACTCCAGGCTCTCGGGTACCATTACCAGAGGAACCAAAACCACCAAAAGGCATGTGTGGCTCACTTCCATAGGTTCCTGCATTGATATTTACTACACCTGTTTCTACCTTCTGAGCAAACCACATGGCAAGATTAACGTTTCGTGTATGGATTGCAGCAGTCAAACCATACTCATTTGCATTGGTGATTTCTAATGCTTCTTTTATATCTGCTACAGGATGTAATGTAACTACCGGACCAAAGAATTCCTTGCTGCTCAATTCATCCAAGGGTTGCAAACCTTCAATGACAGTGGGCAGAATGTAGTAGCCCTTGGACAAATCCTTTTTGGTTGGTGCTGTTCCTCCAGAGAGAACAATACCGCCACTTGCTTTTGCGTCTTCAATAGCAGTTAGGATTTTTTGTTGTTGCCTTTGATTGATTACCGGACCTAGATCACAACCTTCCTCTATACCAAGCTTAAGGCTATTGGCCTTTTCAACTATTTTGTTACGAAATTGGTCATAGACACTCTTGAACACAAGAATTCGACTACCTGCTGCACATCGTTGACCGGCGTTGCTAAATGCAGATAACGACGCCCAATGGACAGCCTGTTCCATGTCAGCGTCATCACACACCACCAATGGATTCTTTCCGCCCAACTCCAATGAAACCGTTGCAAGTCTTCGACCTGCAGCCTCTGCAATAGAGCGTCCCACACCCGTAGAACCCGTAAAACTTATGACAGCCACTCTCGGCTCTTCAACCAAAGATGAACCGGCAGGTTGACCATTCCCTTGGACGACATTAAAAACACCATCTGGCAACCCCGCCACTTGGACAAGCTTTGCAAAAAGATTTGCAATTTCTGGAGCGTCTTCAGCCGCCTTCATTACTATAGTATTTCCGCAGATAAGTGCAGGGAAAACTTTCCATGCGATGTTTGCAATGGGAGTGTTTGCGGGTACGATCAAACCGGCAATCCCCCTAGGTTGTCGTACCGTAAAACTCTGCTTTCCTGGCATGGCAGAGGTCAGTGTTCTGCCATAAAGCCGCATGCCTTCACCGGCAAAAAAATGTCCCTGTTGAATCGCACCTGAGACTTCTCCAGCAGCATCTTGGGGTGGTTTACCTGTTTCTATAGCTATACATTCACCCAATTCATCAGCACTGTCTTTCATAACAGCAACAATGTTGGCAAGAATTTCCCCTCTAGCAACAGGTGTCATGACAGACCATTCTTCAAATGCATCCTGGGCAGCATCAACAGCATAAGAGACATCCTCTGATGAAGAATCAGCCACTAAGCTCATAACTTGCCCTGTATGCGGGTTATATTTCTCCAACCATGAGCCGTTATTAGGCTGAGCCTCCTTGCCATTTATCCAGTTAGGGATATGATTCACGGTCTCCTCCTATGATTAAATTTAATTTGACTGTTCAAATGGCTGTCCAACCTCCGTCGACTATTAAATTGGCACCGGTCATATAACGAGATGCGTCACTTGCAAGAAAAAGTACCGTGCCATCATATTCATTGGGATCGGCCATGCGCCCAATTGGTATGCGTTCGCAATACACATCAAGGAAAGCCTGTTCCTGTTTATTGAACACTGCAGCGAGAGTCAAAGAATTCACCCGTACATTCTGCTTGGCCCAGTAAACAGCGAGATAGCGGGTGAAGTTGATAATGCCAGATTTAGAAGCAGCATAAGCAGCAGGCTTGTAAAAAATTTCACCACGCTGGCGCCGGTACTCATAAAGACTTTGATCGGGTGAAACGACACCATAAATGGACGACACATTAATGATGGAACCTTGCTTTGCTTGAGCCATAGCAGCACCAAATACCTGACAACAAAGGTATGTACCCTTTAAATTTACATCAATCACCTTGTCCCAGTTTGATTCTGGATAATTTTCAAAAGGACCGTTGTCCTCAGCAGAGGAATTTGGGGGTGAATCGATAGCCGCGTTGTTAATCAACACAGTAGGTGTGCTGAACCTATCAGTAATTGAAGTCAAACTCTTTTGCAAAGATGATTTATTGGTGACGTCGGCTTCAAGAAACATATACTGTTCAGAATACGATGCTGCAAGCTCTATGCTGCTATCTGCATCCTGAAGATCCATTCCAACAACTCTAGCTCCCCTCTCCAAAAACGCCTGGGCATAGGCATTACCAAGTTGACCGGAGACACCGGTTATAAGGACGATATGCTTGCTAACATCGAATAAAATATCGGTTTCCTTGGATTGCTTTTTCATCGTTATATATTGATCTTTTTATTTGCATCAACGATCAGATCACACACTTCTCTTACAGCTCCAAAGCCGCCCGGCTTTTTTGTGTGATAGACCACATGAAGATTAATTTCTGGATACGCATCTGCGACAGCAACAGGCACACCAACCGATTTAAAAGCATTTATGTCGTTGATATCGTTGCCAACGAACATGGTCTGTTGCGGATCAATCTGTAATTCTTGACAGATAGTCAGAATTTCAGCTGCTTTGTCTTCTACTCCCTGTTTACAAGTTAGTTTGAGTTTTTCAGCTCTCGCTGTCACGACTGGATTGGTTTCGGTGGAAATGATCACTGCTTGAACACCTACATCCGATAATCTTGACAAGCCGAGACCATCGCTGCGCCAGCAGCGAACAGACTCGATACCGTCTTGTGAGATGTACACCGTGTTATCTGTGAAGACCCCATCGAAATCGAAAGCAACTAGGCGGATGCTGGTAAGTAAGTCGTCTGTAAGCATGTCGCAGAAGGGTAATTAACCCTCAATATCCTTGAAATGAATCGGTTCACCCTTAGCGATATTGTGCTTGGCAATTCTACCGATGACCTCATTTGACTGACGAACAGGGATGTATTGAGTTTTGAAAATACGACCCGATAGATGATCCAAGTTAATTTCATCTCCAGCCCTAATGTCAACATATGCAATTAAAGATTTACCAAGTTTCTGGAATACCATTTCATTACCCAAATCATCTGTAGGTTTAGGTGGTAGCATGTGGCGTACTCTCCTGATGTCTCTTATAAAATTTCGGAACCCCTGAGGTTCAAGAGCGAAACTGTGGTCAGTACCCTTCCAAGCACGATTAAGAGTGACGTGTTTTTCGAATACACGTGCGCCCTTCATGTACGCAACGGGACCAGAAAGTATACCGTTAAAATGATCAGAAGAACCTATGATGCATTGAGGAAACTCATTAATCAGTAATTCAATACTGTTAAGACCCAATCGGGTGTAATCACATGGATATTCTGAAACACAGTGAAGAATAGCTACTTCATTGTGATGTTTAAGAATAACTTCAACACTCGAGCGAATCTGGTCAATATTTCCTCCACCAACACTGATCACAATAGGCTTGCCGAGAGCAGCCATGCGATTTATTAAAGGCTGATTACCTAGATCGAAGGAGGCAACTTTGAGTATATCGACATCTATTGATTTCAGTAATTCCAGGCTTGGCTCATCAAAAGGTGTTGACATGAATTGAACACCGTTATTGATGCAATCCTCTTTTAGGATCGGCAACCACTCAGGTTTTAGTTCGAGTTTTTCTCTATGTTCACCATACGTCTCCGCAAAAGCATTCTCGCTGTCATAAGATGCAGCGTAGGAATCTTGAGAGAACAGATACTTATTATTTCGTGTCTGAAACTTAATGGCATCAGCGCCTTCGTATGCAAAAATGCGGATGAATTCCCTGGCAACTTCCAAGTCACCATTATGGTTCTGCCCAACTTCAGCGATAACAAAAGGTTCATCGCCCATATCTTCTTTCTTAAACATATTTATCTCTTATTGGTTAGATTGATAATAAATCAAGGGTATTTAACTCACTACTTAGCTTTCAAATACTAATGCTACCCAGAATCTCTTTAAAAGTCCCTTTTCGCTTAATTTTTCCTTTATCAAGTTCAACAATCATATCGCAGTTCTTGAGCGTTGTAAGCCGGTGAGCGATGATAAGTACAGTGAGTTGTTCATGCAACTCCTCGATGGCCTGCATGACATCAGCTTCGGTTTGATTGTCAAGAGCACTAGTGGCTTCATCAAATATGATGACATCGGTATTTTTATATAAAGCTCGAGCAATACCAATTCGCTGACGCTGACCACCGGAAAGTCGAACACCGTTCTCACCAACTAAGGTGTTGTATTGATTCGGTAGTGTTTCGATCACTCTATTAATCTGGGCGTGAGACGCTGCCCACTTCACCCTTTCATGGTCAATCTTTTCAGTCGGTACGCCGAAAGCAATATTTTCTTCAACAGAATTATCTGAGAGAAAGATTGACTGTGGTACATGAGCAATATTGTACTGCCATGCTTTGCCCGTTTGATCATCAATGACGTTTCCATCCACGATCAATTGGCCCTTGGTAGGTTGCAAAAGTGCCATAATAATATCAAGCATGGTACTTTTTCCACTTCCTGTCTCACCGATGAAACCAACCTTACTACCTTTAGGTATCATAAGATTGGCGTCCCGAATTACTCTGCCTGCATCAGGATTATACTGAAAATCAAGGTTCCGTAACTCGATCGTTTTCTTGAATTGCAGTGGATCTTTGGTCAATTCCTGCTGCTCTGGCATAGGTTGCTCTAGTAATTCTAAAACATCCTGCATTGATGCTATGACACCCTGAATGGTTGACCATGAAAAATAAAACTGTTGGAGAATAGGAAGCATGCGCTGTGCTCCAAAGGCCAAAGCTCCGAGAAGTGGAATGGCCTTGCTGATTCCGCCCGGTTGCCCAACAAGAAAATATGCGAGAGTAGCGATCAGAACCATGCCTATGGATTCAATCAAGAATCGAGGGCTCTGGCCGATGAATCGATTAGAGCCCTGGGCACGGTATAAAGGAATAACTGTCTTCCCATAGATATCAGAGTAAACCTCTTGGCTGCCATCGAGAAGAATATCACGGATACCACCTAACCCCTCCTGCAGTGACTTCACCAGTAAGTTAGATTCTTTTGCAATCAAGTTTCCATTGTCTTTAAGTCGTTTTCTAGTTATTAGGATAATCACAGCATAGGTGAACCCAAAACCAGCAAAAGCCGACATCGCAACCACAGGATTGATCAGTAGCAATGTTCCCATAATAGATAACAAAATAAACACTGAAGTGATCATAGTAATAGCGGCAGACAGACCGTTAGCAACAACATGTAAAACTTTAGTAATAACAGCATTGATGATAGAGCTACTGTTTCTTGATACGTGCACTGAATATGGCTGGTATAGTGTGCGGCGATAGACGGAGATACCTAGATCAGATCCCACAGCAAATGAAACACGAACATTAGCCCATGCTTGTAGCAGACGCATCGCACCTGCAATCAATGCGGCAGCAGCAAAGGCTAAGGTAAGAGGTAGTAGTAACTCATCGGGTGAGTTGATATTCAATAGAAGCAAAACAGGTTGCATGGTAGGGTTTTCAAAAACACTAGCAGGATCGATTAGTACGGCAAGAAATGGAATGACAGCACCAAGACTGAAGATTTCAGCAAAGGCAGTAAGAATCATCAGAAACAGAAGAAGAGATAACTGAAACTTACGTTGATCGCTAAAATGTTTCCAGAGCTGCTTAAAGAGCTTAAATATATTGTCTGAGGATTCTGTCATCAGTAAAAGTGGACGTTGAAGATATTACAATTGTTTTGACTGAGAGAAAATTTGAACATAGCAGTTTTTTTTATGATAAGGAAACAGAAAAATGAGAAATCAAATGGTTATCAAACAAAGGACATTTGAATTAAACAGTTGGTTTACTTTTAAGCAATTTTTAAGAGGTCAACTACGCGGGTTTAAGAAAGAGAGATAGACCAATTATTATGTTAGTAATTTTCAATCAAATAATGTCTTACTAATGCTGTCAATATTCCCAGTATTCCTCCAATTAGTACCCCTATTAAAACTATTAAAGTCCTACTTGGTTCTGACTTGAGCTCTGCAACAAATGGTGGATCAATTGCTTTGAAAACATAATCTGTATTCGCTTCTATCAGCATTAACTTTTCTGTTTCTTGTTGAATTAGTGCTGAGAGAACCTGATTTACTTCAGTATAACTATTATTAGCAACTTGTTTGTTAAGATATTCAATAGAAAGCGTTGCACGTTTTTTCTGATCCTGCCTGAGAGTTTGATTAATGTTAGAGATAATGTCATCCAACCATGCTTTTGCAATATAAGGAGATTGATGTTTGACGATAACGGTTACAAAACCCGTTTTCACATCCTGACTGACGGAAAAATATCCCCTGAATAAATCAAATGCAGACTGATCAGAGGGGCTAGCTCCTATCCATTTTTTATTTGTAATATCATATAAGTCTTCATGGTAGTTAAGAGTGTTTGTTTTAGCGTCCCAAGATTTAAGTGCTACCAAGTCAGGAAGGAACATATTGGGTACAATACTGTTTTTGAAAAATGCAAAAGAAGATAATGTCTCAATGGCTTCTGTTACATTGCTAGTGGATGACGATGGCAGATTGATCCCTGCAAGACTTGCTAATCCACTGTAACGACCCAACGAATTAAAGGTACTACTCATACTTTCTGTTTGAGTAGGAGCCAATAAAGCTTTTGAAGTATAGATATTTGGCAAGGAAATTGAATAAATTAGTGCTATGAATGTAGCAACAACAGTGCATGTAATAATTAGCTTCTTTTTAGACCACAAAACTTCAAAAAGCTCCCGAAGGTCTATCTCATCATCAGTATATTGATTACCAGGTAAATTATGATTCTGATTCATGGATGTAATTATACAACTTATCGTACTCAGCTTGTTTTTTTATAAGAAATTTTTTTGCTATGCTTAGTTTTGCTGCTGCTCCCTTTGGGGTCAAAATGTATGCATACCCAAATTTATTTTCTGATTTACTAAAATTTTTCAGTTTGATAAATCCTACATCTACCAACGATTGTATACAGAAGTTTACCTTGCCTAAGCTGATACCAAGTCTATTGGCTATCACTCTTTGGGTTAATTTTGGATTATTTTCAATGATATACATGATATCCAAATCATCTTCAGTAAAATTATGGAAGTCTTTCATTATGAGTCTTGTGGACGGCTACCGCACGGCAGAATATACCGTTCATTTCATGAACAGTATCATTTCTAGGTTTTATCCGCAATACGTTTTCAAGAAAATTTAACCGAATTGGCGTCTAAGCTAAATCTACCTAAAAGGCCTTATAGATTGCTGTAATCAGTTATCAAATCCCTATCAGGCGTGACCTCTGTCAGGTTAAACCAAATTGTTTGGGGATGATCCAGTATTTTGAGGAGCACTACTTGGGATTCTTTTCTCTTGAGGATATCAATGACTTTTGCCTGCATACCTTCAAAAAGTGTTGCATTTATAGTGACATTGTCATCTTTTTGAATCATTTTTTGCTTAGTATTTTTTGCTAATGAATCTAACCTCTCTTGGATGCTTGAAATAATAGAACTAGATAATGTGGGAATTTTACTGTTAAAAGTTACTATTTTACTAACTCCTCTAGTAGCAGAAACAGACTGCAACTGATTCCAGGCTGCAATCTTCACAAAGCCATATCCAGGAAAAAGATTTTTGGTGATCTTTTTTCTATTTTTCCTTAAATCAATCTTAGGAAAGAAACAGTGAATATCTTGAGCAATGAGATTTGTCTCTGCTTTCTTAGATTGATTAGGCTTTATAGTTACTACTATCCAATGCATTTATATTTTATTGTACTAATTGCCCTTTTTTAGTAAATTGTATCTGATTTCAAAAAATGATCAAAAATTCTTCAGGTCATTTACTTTAAAAATTTCTTTATTCAAATCTATATTTGATAAATAATGCACTATATCAAAAATAGAGACTTTTAAATTGGCATTAGAAGAATTCAGGAAGGTACTTTAATGAATATAGCATCGGGCTCAATTAAACCAATACTCATCAGGCAGATTGCTGATTCGTTATCAATTTTTATAGCCTGTTATTTAAGCAATATATATTTTCTTAGCAACTCGAAAATTACAGAAATTATCATTCCGACAATAAGTCTGTTCACTCTATTAATCGTTATCTTTATTCCAACTTTCTATTTCTTAGGTATTTATACTTTTGTTCGGAGCATAAATAGTAATACCAAAGCAAAAAAAATAATGCTTGCTTCAATCATCTCAGGTTTTTTTTTAGTAGCTGTATTTACAATATTCAATAATTATTTTCAGCAAAATTTCACGTTCTCTGACATATTTTTTTCTGATATAAGCGTGGCTTGGTTACTTAGTGTTATAGGAATCATGACATCAAGATTTTTGGTAAACTCATACTTAAGATCAAAATCGAATACCAATGAATTCAAACAGGATAGAAATAAGATTCTAATAATTGGAGGAGCCGGATATATTGGCTCATCACTCTTAAAACAACTTCTCGAAAAAGGATACAAAGTTAGGATATTAGACTTATTTCTTTTTGGCGAGGAACCAATTTCAGATGTAATTAAGCATAAAGATTTGGAAATTATTAAAGGTGATTTTAGGAAAATAGACGATTTGGTTCTAGCAATAAGCGGTTGCTATGCTGTTGTTCATCTAGGAGGCATCGTAGGAGATCCTGCTTGCTCTGTAGACGAAAATCTTACCAGAGAAGTTAACCTCACTGCCTCAAAGACAATTGGTCAAATTGCAAAATCCTCTGGTGTAGAAAAATTTATATTTGCCAGTTCTTGCTCAGTCTATGGCGCTCAAGACTCGATACTAAATGAGGAATCAAAAACCAACCCTCTTTCCTTATATGCACGTACAAAAATTGCTTCGGAGAAAGTTCTCCAGGACCTAAGTGATATTGACTTCAAACCAATTTTTCTTCGTTTTGGCACAGTTTTTGGTTTTTCAGGCCGAACGCGTTTTGATCTCGTTGCCAATTTACTAACTGCTCATGCCTTTTATGATAAGAGAATGACGGTATTCGGTAAAGACCAGATTAGACCATTCGTGCATGTAGATGATGCAGCTAGATCAGTAGTTTGTGCTTTGCAGTCAAATTTAAATATGAGTGAAAAACTTGTTTTTAACATAGGAAACAATGATCTAAATGTCACTCTTTTTGAACTTGCTCAAAAGATACAGAAGCTTATCCCTGATTCTGAAATTATAGAAGAAAGCATGGGAGATGATGCGAGAAACTATCATGTTTCATTTGAAAAGGCAGGGACGCACCTTGGCTTCAAAACCAAATGGTCATTGGATCAAGGAATACAACAGGTAATTGAAAAATTAGATAAGGGGGAAATTGAGGATTATGCCTCTGCAAAACATAGTAACGTGAAACATCTTAATAAAGAGGGACTTAAAGTTCTTAATGAGGAAGATGTTTCAGACTGGGAAACAATGCTTCTTGAAGAGTCGTATACTTAAGAAATATTTTATTTTTTTTAATAATCAGTGTGGAGATAGATATGAAAAAATGGACAGAGATAATGTTAGATACTGAAGAGATGTGGCCTGATGAACACATCGTAGATCTAGAAGAACCGTTTGAAGATGAAAGGGGTTTTATACAAATGCTTGTTAATACCCCAATAAAGAATGTCACACTAATCAAATCTAATAAAGGTGCAATCAGAGCAAACCATTACCACAAAACCGATTGGCATTATATGTATATGTTTGAAGGTCAATCAGATTATTATTATCGTCCTGCCGAAAGCAAAGAAGAGCCAAAAAAGATTGTGTGGAAAAAAAATCAGTTAATATTCACGCCTCCCATGGAAGAACATACTACAGTCTTCACTCAAGAAAGTTTATTTATAGCTATTAGCAGAAACCCAAGAGATCAAGCAACTTATGAAGCTGATGTTAAGAGAGTCCAGTTGGTGGATCCTGAAAGTATAAAGTTTTGAGCCAGAACCTCCATTATCCTCTTGAAAAGTGTAGACTGTGCGAGTCTAGTGATCTAAGTAACGTTATAAAACTATCTCCCACACCTGCTGGAAACAATTTTTTAACTGAAAACGAAAAAAATCAAGGGTCTGAGCCTATTTTTCCTCTGGATGTCAACTTCTGTAAGACCTGTTTCCATCTGCAACTAGGGCATGTTGTTGACCCAGATCATCTTTTCAAGGATTATCATTTTGTCAGTGGGACATCAAAGGTTAACATTAAACACTTTGATGACTTCGCTGAAAAAATTATTTCAAAATTCAAGTTAAAGAAAGGTTCATTTATATTAGATATAGGCTCCAATGATGGAACATGCCTGAAATCATTTCAGGAAAGAGGAATGACTGTTCTTGGTGTTGATCCAGCAAATAACGTTGCAAAAATCGCGAATGATAATGGAGTTGAAACTATCTCAGATTACTTTTCAGGTGATCTAGCCATTGAGATAAAAGATAAGTATGGAGTACCTGACTTAATTACCTCTCACAATGTACTGGCACATATAGAACAATTTTCAGAAGTTATGAAAGCAATCAGATCTTTAATGAATAGAGAGACTATCTTTATCTTTGAGGTAGGCTACTTTTTAGATGTCTTTCAAAACCTTTGGTTTGATACTATTTACCACGAGCACTTGGATTATCATACGGTCGCACCACTGAAAACATTTTTTAAAACAATCAGTATGGATTTATTTCATGTTGAGCAAGTTGATATTCAGGGTGGTTCGATTAGAAACTTTGTTCAGCTCGAGAGTGGCTCAAATCAAACTGAATGTAGTGTGCGGAAATTAATTAAGACAGAGGAAAATACTGGCCTCCACAGTTTATCAAAAATTTTGGGTTACCAAACAAGAATCGATAGATCAAAATCAGAATTACTGGTGATGCTAAAAGGTATAAAAGAATCTGGAAAGTCTATTGCTGGTTATGGGGCTCCTACAAAATCTACAACTCTAATGAATCATTTTGGTATCGATAAAGACCTAATAGATTACATAGTTGATGACAATAATTTAAAGCAGGGTAAATTTAGCCCCTTGCTTCACATACCAATTGTCTCTCAAGATAAGCTTTCTTATGATCCCAAACCAGATTATCTTATAATATTGGCATGGAATTTTGCAGATTCTATAATTGAAAAAGTTAGAGAAAAAAATATTTTTAAAGGCAACTACATAATTCCACTACCAAATCCAAAAATTGTGAAGGATAAGATATGAAATTACCAAAAAAATCGAATATTCTAGTTATCGCACCACATCCAGACGATGAAATAATAGGCTTAGGAGGAGCCATTAAAAAATTCTCTGATTCTGGGCATGACGTTGTAGTTCTCTTGGTTTCTGGTCATCTGCCACCTCTATACTCAGAAGATGTCTTTGTTGAACACAAAAAACAAGCCTTAGCTGCTCATAAAATAGTGGGCGTGAAAGAATCCATATTTCTTGAGATACCGGCCACATTTGTCAGAGATGAAACTGTAGCAGACCTCAATGGTAAAATTTATAACGTCCTCAAAGACGTTGGAGCTAATATTGTTTTTCTCCCTTTCCCTGATAGACATATAGATCATCAAGTAATATTTGAAAGTAGCATGGTAGCCATTAGACCAATTTATGAGGGGAAAAAAATTGATATTGCTGCGTCCTATGAAGTCTTATCTGAAACTCATTGGAATGCTCCAGCGATAGAGCCAGCTTTTAATCCAAATATTACTATTGATATTTCTAATGAAATTGAAGCCAAGCTAAAAGCATTAGAATGTTTTGAAGGGGAGATAATGCCTTTTCCTGGACCTCGGTCAATCGAAGCGGTTGAAGCACTAGCAAAATTCAGAGGTACACAAGCAGGTTTTGCCTATGGAGAGTCATTGCAACTATTGAGAATGAAGCTATAAGAACAACATCAAATTAATTTTTTTCCAGATATGGTCCCTTAAGGTAAAAAAGAAATATCAAAGGTAAGCAGGCAATCACCGTAATATAAAAACCGTTACTAGGATAAAAGTAACTGAGAACGCTCATTGGTATTGTCCATACTAAATTAATGAAAATAGAAAATAGTGCTGGTAGATCATGCTTGCCTGTTTTAATTATTAGTTGTTGATAAGCGTGTAACGAGTGTGTGGTTGTAAATGCTTTATCTCTTCTGATCAGCCGAACTAGCAAAGTAACCGTTGTGTCTACATAGAAAATTGAAAGTAATATCAACCAAGTCCATACTGAACTGATGCCGTTTGAAAGTGCGCCTAAGATAAATATTGAATAGATTGACCCAATCATCAAAGCCCCGCTATCGCCCATGAAAACTTTAGCTGGTGACCAATTAAAAACCAAGAAACCTATATTGATAGAAGTAAGCATCCAGAGACATGCTGCTAATGAATAATCTAGATTTAAAAAACAGAATGTACCACCCATGAAAGAAAAGAAGGCGCTATTGACTGACACCAAACCATCTGCGCCATCAACGAAATTAAAGGTATTTATAACCCATGTTAATCCTAACAAATAGATGGGTATCATCAATATTGGGTTACCAAATGAATAATTTTCTGCTTCAAATAACCACATGGTAAATGTTACAAATGCAAATTGGGTGAATAGTCTCGTTAGTCTGCTTAGTATCGAATTGGAATTTGAGAAAATATCATCAATAAAGCCAATCAACATCAACATACCGGAACCGAAAAAAATTGATAGAAAATATGGGTCAGAAATACCGTGAAAGTATTTAAAAGTCAAGATCATGGTTAAGTAAACAAAGCCAAATGAAATCCCTCCAGATGTGGGAACTCTATCCTGTCTCACTCCACCTTTATGGGGGACTGATTTAAGATTATATTTATGAGCTAAAACTATAAAAAATTTAACAGCTATAATTGTTAAAATTATTGTCGCTAAGGAGTAGGTAGCTAATAGTTCTAAATTTAATTCCATTATTTTTTGCTTTAGGAAAACAATTATCGGAAATTGTATACTTAATCTCTTGTATTTTGTATTGGATATTGTCTAAAAATGAATGTTGTCAATGAATCATGTGAGGTAATCGTTATAGGAGCTGGTATCGTTGGGCTTGCCGTTGCTGCTGAACTGTCAAAGAAAGGTAAGGAGGTTATTGTCCTTGAATCAGAGAAAGATATTGTTCAACATGCAAGTAGCCATAACTCAGAAATCATTCACTCTGGAATCTATTACCGAAACGAGAGTCTAAAAGCCAGCCTATGCCTTGAAGGTAATAAACTATTATATGAATACTGTGAAATGAAAGGAATTTCACATCACAAGATTGGAAAGCTTATAGTTGCCTCGAATGAAAAAGAACTGGAGATACTTGAGTCTTTATTAGTTAATGGAATAAATAATGGTCTTGAGAACTTAAGAATCAT
Organism: uncultured Piscirickettsiaceae bacterium; assembly: GCA_964606585.1. GTDB lineage: Bacteria > Pseudomonadota > Gammaproteobacteria > PS1 > Pseudothioglobaceae > Pseudothioglobus. The sequence continues at coordinate 2,624 of CAZSHL010000008.1, read as the reverse complement.
TGGAAAAGATGAGATTAAGAAAATAGAGCCGATGTTAAATGCTCAGTTTGCATTATCAGTTGAGTCCACTGGAGTAATAAATAGTCATGAATTTGCTTTAGGTCTTTTGGCAGAGGTTGAGAAATATGATAATCATGTTGTTACCTCCAGCCCAGTCACTGATGCATATAAAAATAGAAATTCATGGACCCTAGAGGTAGGAGGTGAAGAGCCATATATAATCAACACCGATATCTTGATTAACTCATCTGGTTATAGCTCTGTTGATCTTGGTAGGAAGCTAGGCATTAAGTCTCTACCTTCACCCACATTTGTGAAAGGCCATTACTATAAATATCATGGAAAAAATCCTTTTACTCGTCTTATTTATCCCATTCCTGAGAAAAATGGTTTAGGAATTCATACTTCGACTGATATGGCCAATACTTTGAGATTTGGTCCAGATGCTGAAATTATATCTAAGCCCGATTACTTTTTTGATGCTTCGCCGGAAAGGCTATTATCTTTTTCAAAATCAATACAAAAGTATTTCAAGGGATTTAAACGAGAGCTGTTACATCAAGATTTCTGTGGTGTGAGAATAAGAGTGGGTGATAGCCATAACTCTGCTGATTTTTCTATTTTATTCGAAGAAGATCATGAGATTACAGGTTTAATTAATCTTTGTGGCATAGAATCCCCTGGCCTTACATCTGCATTATCAATTGCAAAATATATTGGAAAAAAATTATAAGGCCTATGAACTCTTTATCAGGTCTAGAGTTTCAGCTAACTTGAGTACTCTATTTTTTTCTTCTTTTGCCTTTACTTGATTGTTCAACATAAGAACAAAATATTCAAACATAGAAATAAAATGATCGTCAGCTTGACAGTCAATTTCTGATTGATTTCCAGTCTTATCTTTCAAGTTAATGACTGGACAAAAACTAGAAGGTTTAGAAAATATCTTTTCAGTATAAAGTGAACCGGTTGTTGTAAGAATATCTAATTGATTTCTATAACCAAATCCCATACCCCAAAATAGATTACAAATTGTGCCCGAAGCAAATTCATAGACTGCGAAACCACTAGTATCAACCTTATATTTACTTTCAAAGTAGCACTTGCTTTGAATCAAAGTTGATTTTTCATAGGGAATAATTTCTTGGCATAGAGATATAGGATAAATTCCTATATCCAATAGTGTTGACCCACCTAGATCAGGATTATATCTAAATCCAGGTGCATCTGTATGAGGCAGTGTAAAAAAGGAATTAATTACCTTTATATCGCTTGATTTGGCATCACTTAAATATTTTTTTATAAATTTAAACTGAGGATGATAAAGATACATAAGGCCCTCAGCGAGAGTTAAGCCTTTTTTATCAGCAATCTCTATTAGCGTTCTTGCGTCTTTGGCATTGGTAGTGAATGGTTTTTCACACCAAAAATGCTTTCCAGCATTCAATATTTCTAGGCCTTGCACATAATGAAGACCGGGAGGAGTAGCAAGATATATTATGCTCACATCAGAGTCTAGAAGCATTTCATTATGACTTTCCCATGAGATACATTGGAAATTTTTAGAACATTTGTCCCTAATTTTTTTATCTCTGGAGTATACGCCATGGAGTTCTAGACTTGGGGATCTAGCCAAGGCGGGAAGGATGTTTTTAATGGCATGATTCCCTAATCCCCATACAGCTATCTTTTTCATTTTTGTAAGGTTAATCTCATTTATTGTTTTTCCGTAACTCTTTATCCTTGAGAGTGTATTAATCTTAGTAGTTTATTTGCAAGTTTTTGATGAGTAGTTACTAGAAAATATGGGTTTATTAAATTCTCACCTTTATTATAAATGATATTATTATTCTCAAAATCAACCATACTTCCACCAGCGAATCTCGCAATTGCCTCTCCAGCGGCAGTATCCCATTCAGATGTTGGACCAAATCTTGGATAAATATCTGCTTCACCTGATGCGATTAAACAGAATTTAAGAGAACTACCAACTTCTAGAAGCTTATAATTTTTAATCTTGTCTAAGAGGTTAGTCAACTCTTCACTTGGATGAGATCTGCTTGCAGCTATTCTTATTGGATCATTGGTATTTTTTGACACATTAATTTTTCTGGTATTATTTGCTTGATCAAGAAAAAATGAACCTTTATCTTCACAGCCCCAATATGTATGTTTTTTAACAGGAAGATGTATTAATCCGAAAATAGGCTTGTGATCTCTTATGAGTGCAATATTTACTGTGAATTCACCATTTTTATTTATAAATTCTTTAGTTCCATCAAGCGGGTCAACCAACCAATACTCATTCCATTTAGATCTAACATCAAAAGATATATCTGCTTCTTCTTCAGATAAAATTGGAATATTAGGCATTAGGGTTTTTAATCTTTTCACAATAATGCTGTTTGATTCTAAATCAGCTTTAGTAAGGGGAGAACTATCAAATTTAACTTGAACATCAATTTCAGAGTTATAAAGCTCTAAAATAGCATCTCCAGCTTCTATAGAAATATCTATTAATTGCTCAATTAGCTCTGTTTTTATTTGAATATGGCCCATGAGTATATATTAATGCTAATTTTTAAGTAATTGATATTTATAGTGAATATTATTATATATAAAAA
>CAZSHL010000007.1:0-21702 GCA_964606585.1 uncultured Piscirickettsiaceae bacterium | reverse complement strand
TACGATTTTGAAGTGTGGTTGCTGTTGCAGGAAAAATTTTATCTGGAGTTGTTGTTGCAAGAATAATTAAATCGATTTCGGATGCCTTAAGTTCAGCCATTTCAAGTGCATTTATACTGGCTTCAAATGCCATTTCACAAGTATTTTCGTTAGTTACTACATGTCTTTCTTTAATACCTGTTCTTCCAGTAATCCATTCATCACTAGTATCAAGGGTTTTTTCAAGTTCAGAGTTTGTAATTATTTTTGGCGGAAGATAACTCCCTGTTCCAATAATTCTTGCAAATCTTGTCATCAAATAAATCCTATATATGGTCTTTTAACTCTTGAGTGAGTTGTTTAGAGATTTTTTCTGTGATTTTAGCATGTGCCTCAAGATACGCTTCATTAATTGCCTGGCAGAATGAGTTAGCATCAGCACTACCATGACTTTTTATAACAACTCCCTTTAGTCCTAATAAGCTAGCACCATTATGTTTTCCAGGGTCAATTTTAGCTTTAAAATTTTTCATTACTGGCTTAGCGAAAATTGCAATAATTTTTGTTATAAAGTTTTTGTTAAATGATTCTTTAATAAAGAAGGAAATCATATTGGCAACGCCTTCACTTGCTTTTAGTGCAATATTTCCTTCGAAACCATCACAAACAATAACATCAACAACATTTTTATATATATCATCACCTTCAACGAAACCTTTGTAATTTAGAGATGATTTTTTCAATAGGTCTGCTGTTTGCTGAATTTTATCGTGACCTTTCATATCTTCAACCCCTATATTTAATAGTCCAATAGATGGTTTTTCGATATTTTCAGTATGTTGAACTGCGATTGAACCCATAATAGCAAATTGTAAAAGAGTATGTGGTTTTGAATTAATATTTGCACCTAGATCTAATATATGATTGTGTCCTTTAATTGTAGGTACAGATGACATGATGGCTGGTCGATCAACACCATTTATTGTTTTTAGGACAAAGCGTGCTATTGCCATTAATGCACCAGTATTACCAGCACTAACACAGGCATCCACCTCACCAACTTTAACAAGATTAATGGCTATTCGCATTGATGAGTCTTTTTTTCTTCTCAAAGCATTTGAGGGAGACTCATCCATGCTTATAGTTTCGGAAGCATGGGTAATTTTAATTCGATTTTTATATAAACTAAATTTAGAATACTTTTTCAGTTCACTTTCAATACTAGCATAATCTCCTACAAAATGTAAATGTAGGTCATCGATATTATGTAATGCATTGATTCCAGCTTCAATGGTGACAGGTATACCATAATCACCACCAGCGGCGTCAATTGATACCTTAATTGTCATAGCGATAGATTTAAGTTTCTACTTCTTCAATATCTTCAATTACTTTTTTTACAACCTTTTTGCCTCGATAGTAACCGTCAGCAGTTATTTGATGTCGTAAATGAGTCTCGCCCGTTTCTTGATCTTCAGACAATTCTTGATTCTTTAAAGCATTATGAGATCTTCTCATGCCTCTTTTAGAAGGTGTTTTTCTACTTTTTTGTACTGCCATTTTTACTCCTTGCGTTTGACGGCTTTTGTATATCTTTTAGTATAGCAAATGGGTTTGTTCTTATTTGCTCATTATTATAATTCTTACCAAATGACGTCATGCAGTTAAAATTGTGCTTTGGTGCCATTGGTATTGAAAGTAAAATTTCATCAGATATTAAATCAATTAATGATACTTCTTCTTCCTTAATCAAAAAACATTCTATATCTATACTTAAATCTTCAGTTTGATTTTCATTTTTTAAGAAGGCTAGACTAAAACTAAGATCTAAATACAAAGGCAAAACTTCTAGGCACCTCTGACAAACGAGATCCACATTTAATGAAATTGTTCCATCGAGACAAGGGGTGGATTCATTTTCAACATAAAACGAACAATTAACCTTTATTTTGTCTGAATTGTTACTAACAATTTCACTTAATCTAGGCAATTCTTTTATTTCGAATTCGTCCGACATGCTTAGATTTTTATTAGCAAGCCTAAATAGTTTTAGCCAATCAAGTGAGTCTTTAACTAATTCCATTTTTATTTTTTCTAAAGCGAGAGCATTATACCGAAAAGCAGACAATTTGTTAATCAGTTTGCCTTTGCCTTATACTCTCAAAAAGTGCGATTCCTGTTGCAACTGAAACGTTTAAACTTTCAACTGTTCCAGTCATCGGAATATTGACTATTTCATCACAACTTTCTTTAATTAATCTTCTTAACCCTTTGTCTTCCCCTCCTATTACTAGAGCTACTGAGTCAGATAAATCAACTTGATAAAGCGATTTATTGGATTTACTGTCAAGTCCTATAATCCAAACATTATTTTTTTGAAGTTCCTTAATAGTGCGTGAAAGATTAGTTACTTGAAATAATTTGATTTGATTTATAGCGCCGGCAGATGCTTTATGAACTAATGCATTGATTGGTGATGAGCCATCTTTATTAAACACTACGCAATCTACTCCTGAAGCATTTGCATTTCTAAGACAGGCTCCAAAATTTCTTGGGTCCTGAATTGAGTCAAGAATTAAGATAATAGGCTTATCTGAAGAGTTTTTAATATATTTAATGAATTCATGTTGTCCTTGAAAAATACTAACATTTACTTCAGCTACTATTCCTTGATGAGATTCTCCTTTAGTAAGCTTTTCTAACTGGTATTTGTCGATTGAACAATATGCTATTTTTTGTTTATGTAGTTTTTCTAGTATATTTCTCATTCTTTTATCACGCCTATCAGACTGAACATAGATATTTAATACTCTTTCAGGATAAGAATCTATTACACTTTCGATACTGTGAAAACCAAAGATTTGAATCGATTTAGACATCTTAAGATTAATTAAAACCAAGAGTTAACAGAAATTTATTATAGCTTATCAGCATAAATTTCAATATAAGCTGAATCACGAAGTTCTTTCAACCATTCAGAGTAATATTTTTCTGAATTTTGTTTTATAAACTTTTCTTTACAGGTTTCAAAGTCAGTATTTATAATTCGTTCATCGACCTTCATTGCAATTGCCCAACCACCTTCGGTTTCATAAATTTTTGACACTTCTCCAACATTAAGTGAATCGAACATTTCTATAGTTGGATTATTTACATATAGCCATTCTGAAAGACCCCCATTAAAATATGAAGAGTGCTGTGAATGAAGTTTTGCAATAGTTTCAAAGGATGCGCCTTTTGATATATGTTTTGAGAGTTTTTGTAATAACTCTATTACAGCATTCTCTTGTATATTTTTTGGTGAATCTGAATCAAGAACTTCTGAGATTATTATTTGAGCAATCTTAATTTGTTTGATATTAGTTAAACCAACGTTACTACAATTTGATAATATTTTTTCACTTGTATCTACAGATTTAAGATCTTTGGTAATAAATTGTTCCAATTTAATTATAGAAAGCGTCTCCCATATTTGATTGACAAATAATTCATATTCAGGGTGCAGTTTAAGCTCCTTAAATGAAATATTGTTATTTTGAGCTAACTGTAAAAGCGCGCCTTCAATTTCATTATTTTTTGGATTAATGCCCAATTCACGAGCTACATTAAGCTGGAGTAATAGGTCTATTTGTTGGTTTAAGACTTCCATCTTTTCACTATTTGTTTTTGCAGCTACTAGTTGCCAACTGATTGAATCAAGGGTAATCAAATTATCATTAACTATGGCAACAACAGTATTTGAGGCAATAATTTGATTAGATATCAGTAAGAAAAAAAGGAGAGTTAGAGCTCTTCTCATTACCTCAGGTCTGTTTCATAATAAGGTATGTTTCTTTCAATATGCTTTCTGAGACTTGAAGAGCTAGATCCTAATCCTTTAAAAACTAGTTCCATTCCAGTATTGTAAGAGTAAGAATTGCCAGCGGCTTCCTTAAAGTGCACAAATCTAGTCGCCCAACAGCAGGACTCATAGACAATTCCGCTTGTTTCTTTGTTTATTAAACCTGTTGAGGTTACCTTATCAAGACCACCGAAAATGTGAATAGAGTCGGTAAGTGGCAAGGCGCCATAGATTTTTGAAGTTTTTTGAGAACCATTATCATCATAAGATAGCATGACAAATTGTCTTGGGTTAACTTTATAACTTATTCCAGTAGTTCTCTTAGTAATAGTTGAGATTTCAGGGTCATACTGAATGTCTGAATTGAAAACAAATTGGCCAACTGCTAGACTTATACCAGCAGAGATATCAGAGTAAGTCCTTCTAGTTTCGTAGTTAGTATTGGCGCTATCACTTACAACTTCATCATCTGCATAATAACTCTGAGCAATCCTTAAATTCAAAATATCTAAATCATTCTCATGTGCAGATAATTCTCTATAACTTGTTTCTAGACTAAGCGTTACATCATTTGCGTTAGTTACTCTATCAAGTCCTGTATATCTTTCGCCAGAAGTAAGCTCGGAAAAAGTCACTATGTTGTCATACTTGTCTGTAGTATCGAAGATAGGAATATTTCCTTGAAGTTCTTTAGCTCTGTAATTGTATGAAATTTTAGGAGTGACTGTACGATTAGTTTGCGCATTAAATAGTTGTCTTTGACTTATAAAAGGGAAGGCAAAGTCAAGACCAGCTCCTGCAACTGTACGGTTTATATTATTTTTATTTTTTAACTCATAATAAGTATTAGAAAGGTTAGCTCTTGAAGTAATTACGGGGAATTTTTTTGAAAGAGTTTTTGAGACTGCTAGATTACCATGTATTCTATTTCCAGAAACCTTGCTCACATTATCATGCTTGAATTTTGTACTAATCAGATCAACTTGTATAGGTACACTACCATCGGTATTGAATAATTTACTAACAGAAGCTTCAAGGGCTCTAGTGTAGCTTGGTGTTCCACTATTAACAACCTGTTCGTCTTCTGTCAAAAGTTCAGCATTCAAATTAGTTTCTTGATTTTCATACGAAATTATTAGGTGAGATAAGAGGCGATTTAAGTCAGTATCACTATACTTAATTTCTTTAAAGTATTCAGTATCAGATGCACGATTATACTGGGCGCTGATATGTGTTTTGTCACTGATATCTAACTCAGTAGTAGTGTTAACTAGCCAACGCTTTAGCTTTGTAATATCATCTCTAAAAAGATATTCAGTTTCAATTTCAAACATAGAATCTACAGTCTCACCTTCAAGTATTTTTCTACCAATTAATTGTCGATACTTGCTTTCAATAATGGAACCTCTGCTTGACATATATGTATATGCTAATATTAGATCTCTGTCAGGTGCGATATTGAAGTAGTAGGGAATTTTAACTCTGTATGATCTTTTATAGTTGATTTCATTCTTTTTACTAGGGTCTACATATGTATCGAAGTCAGGTGGAAGGAAACCGGAACCTCGACCTTCAAGGACCCAACTGTATTTTGGAAAATAAAAAATCGGAAAACCTTTGAAAACAATCGTTGAATGATCAGCAATACCTCTATTTTTTTCGAGGTTAGCTTCAATAGTTTTAGCTCTAATTTGCCAGTCATTTTGACCAATAGGGCAAAAACTATAAGTTGCGTCTTTAAATATGACTTTGTTGGCTTTTTTAGTAATTGTTCTAGCTGAACCATTGGCATTGGATTTAAGTTCCTGATAGTTAGCATTTTCAATTACAGCATCAAGGTCGTCATTATTCTTGTTTGCAGAGAAAGTTTCACCAGTAATAAGGTAAGTTGAATCCTGAAATTGAATATTACCTTTTGCTTTAGTTGATTGGTTCACTGAGGAAAACTTAACATCATCAGCAGAAAGTAAATAAGCGCTAGACTTTAACTTAACGTTTCCAGACAAATGATAATCTGCATTTTGAGTTATTTCACTTTGATCCGCTTCAATTTCTAGGCTTTCAGCATCGCTAGAAAACTTACCTATGGGAAATAATGTTTGATATTCAGGGCAATTAACACAAACATTTTGATAAGGGGCGCATGTAAGATTAACGCCATCTGCATTAACTGAAAAGGCACTTATGAATATTAAGAAAATTAATAAGTGTTTTTTCATGAAAAATTGTTTGTATTTGAATGAGGGCATTTTATCATTATATTTTACTAATACATACCCTCATTATTTAATAGAAACTATTAATTAAAATGAATCTAATAAAAAAAATAATATTGGTAAAATGAGCTTTCTCAACAACGTCATATTTTATCGATATTTGGCGTAAAACTTGATTAAAGGAGTTTTAAAGTAAAGAGTTTTTTTGAAATTATATATGGTTGACGCTTGTTTTTTCTGAGTTCGACCATATCTTAATATTAGTCTTAATTAAAGAAAGGTTTTGCTTGTTTAGAACAAAATGGAGTTTTAATGGCTTGGAACGATAAAAATAATCAAAATCCATGGGGTGGAAATAACCAAACTCCACCGGAATTAGAAGAAGTCATAAAAGACTTTAAAAATAAATTTAAATCTACCTTTGGTGGTGGCTCTTCTTCAAATGGTGGTTCGACCGGAGGTAGTGGAGTAACAAAAACTGCTAAAGGTGGGCTTAAATATCTTTTGATACTTATAGTATTAGTATGGCTGCTATCCGGAATTTATATCGTAGATCCTGCAGAAAGAGGTGTTGTACTTCGCTTTGGAGCATATCAAACCACTACCACTCAAGGTCCACATTGGCACATTCCATTTCCAATTGAAAAGGTGTATAAAGTCAATGTAGAGCAGATTAGAGCTACTGAAATCGGTTTTAGAAACATACAAAGCTATAGCGGAAATGTAAGTTCTGAATCATTGATGTTGACTAGAGATGAAAATATGGTTGACGTCAAACTAGCGGTTCAATTTAAGGTAGCTGATGCCAAAGCATATCTTTTTAATGTTCTACAACCAGAATTGACTCTCAGTCACGTAATCCAAAGTGTAATTAGACAGGTTGTTGGAGATAATGATATGGACCTAGTTTTGACGACAGGGCGAGAGCAAGTTGCTCAGGAAGTTAAAAGCGGTTCCCAGGACTTGCTAAATGAATATGGAACTGGATTACTTATTACTGCGGTTACAATGCAAGACGCACAACCGCCAATTCAAGTTAAAGCTGCATTTGACGATGTTGTAAAAGCTCGTGAAGATGAACAAAGATACATTAATGAGGCAAATGCCTATGCTAACGATATTGTGCCCAAGGCTCGTGGTGCAAGTCAAAGAATCATGGCAGAAGCAGAGGCTTATAAATCAGAAGTTGTATCTAAATCAGAAGGTGAAGCCTATCGTTTCATCCAGATTCTAGAAGAGTATCTAAAAGCACCTGAAGTTACGAAAGAAAGGCTATATAGGGAAACTTTAGAAGAGGTGCTAGGTACAACAAACAAGGTTGTGGTTGATGAAAATTCAAATTCATTAATGTATTTACCAATTGACCAATTAATTAATACACCAAGATCATCTGGTTTATCGTCATCAAAAAACAATACTTTCAATCAGTCTGAATCAGATGTTGATGATAATGGCAGTGTTTTAAGGTCAAGGGAGAATAGATAATGAAAAAAATAATCATTGTTTTAATACCCTTAATCGCTATACTCTTAAGTTCAAGCCTTTATACAGTTAGTGAAACTCAAGTTGCTATTAAATTGCGTTTGGGTGAAATCGTTTCTATTGAAGAAGATCCTGGATTGAAGTTTAAAACTCCATTTGTGAACAATGTTGTATTTTTTGATAATCGAATCCAAACCCTGGACTCTGCAGCAGAATCTTTTCTGACTGTAGAAAAGAAAAATGTTTTGGTTGACTCCTATGTTAAGTGGCGTATTGTAGATACTGAAAAATTCTATATCTCAACAGGTGGAACTATGGCGCTAGCAAACATTAGATTAGCTCAAAATAACCAGGATGCCCTTAGAAGTGAATTCTCCAAAAGAACTATCAAGGAAGTTGTTTCAGATCAGCGTGAAGCGATTATGGCAAATGTAAAATCAAAACTGAAATCAATTGCTGAAGATGAATATGGAATTAAGGTAGTCGATGTTCGTATCAAGAGAATTGAATTATCCCAAGAGGTAAGAAATTCAGTTTATAGACGCATGGAAACCGAAAGAAAAGGTTTAGCCAATAAGTATCGTTCCGAAGGTAAGGAGGAAGCAGAGAGAATTCAAGCACTTGCTGACAAAGAACGTACCATCATATTGGCAAATGCTTATAGAGATTCCGAAAAGATTCGTGGTGAAGGTGATGCTATTTCAGCGAATAATTATGCCAAAGCTTATAGTAAGGACGTTGACTTCTATTCCTTTTATCGTGCACTTGAGTCATACAAGAAATCATTTAATGATCAAGGAGATGTTCTAGTTCTCAATCCTGACACTGAATTTTTCCGTCACTTTAATCCTGCGGAATAGTTAGTAATAATGAGTAATTGGCAATTACCTGAGGGCATTGAAGAGCTCACCGGTAATCAAGCTTCAGTATATGAGTCGTTTCGTCGAAAACTGCTTGACACATATAACAGCTGGGGTTACGAACTAGTCATTCCTCCGATAATCGAGTATGTTGAGTCTTTAGTACTCAACTCAGATTCAGTAGACCAAAAAACTTTCAAATTTATGGATTCCTCTAGTGAACGAATGGTTGGTGTTCATGCTGATATTACGACTCAAATTGCAAAAATCGACTCAAAAAGTTACGTAAGCGATGAGGTAGCTCGTTATTGTTATATCAATTCAATCCTACAAACTAGGGCTGATGACTTTTATTCATCCCGTTCCCCTATACAGGCTGGTGCTGAACTTTACGGATTTAAAGGAATTGATGCTGATGCCGAGATAATAAAACTCATGATCGATTCTTTATCAATTTTGAAAATTAACAACATAACTCTTAGTATAGGTAACACATCAATTTTTAATTTGCTCTGTGATGAAGCCAAGTTAAGTAAAGAAGACATTAATATTTTGAGGGATATATTTAAACGTAAATCTGTTCCAGACCTTACGATATTTTTAGGTGAAAAAGATATAAAAGAAGCCAATAAATTTAATTCATTAATTTCCTTTTCAGGTGACGAGAAAGTTCTCAAAGCTGCGCTTGATGTATTTTCTGGCATGACACAAATTACAGATTCAATTAAAGATTTAATTAAACTCAATAACATGTTTAGTGAAGACAAAATTAATTTGATGTTTGATCTAGGTGAGGTTAAAGCTTATGAATATCACGATGGCGTCGTGTTTGCAGCTTATCATTCAGAATTTCCGAAAGCTTTAGCTCAGGGTGGTCGTTATAACAGTCTAAGTAAAAACTTTGGCTCTTCAAGAGCTGCAACGGGATTTTCATTTGATCTAAAATATTTAATACAGCAGTTAGATGATTTATCAAGAAATTCAAAAGTCTTGTTTTATCCAAATGTTGAAGACCGAAAATTAAATGAATTAATCAGCGAAACTAGAGCAAAAGGGTTTACAGTGATTAATGACTTAAGTGATTCAAAAAAAAAGAACTTTGAAAAGCATAATGGTGATTGGGTTATAAAGGAGTAATATTGCAAAAAATGTTGTCATAATTGGCACCCAATGGGGAGACGAAGGTAAGGGTAAAATTGTTGATTTAATTACAGATAGAGTTTCTTCTGTTGTTCGTTTCCAAGGTGGTCATAATGCAGGACATACGCTTGTCATAAATGGTAAAAAAACTGTTCTTCACTTAATACCTTCAGGAATACTAAGAAGCAATGTTAAGTGCTTGATTGGGCATGGTGTGGTTTTATCCATGACAGCTCTTTTGAATGAGATTTCAGAGTTAGAAGAGTCAGGTGTCAATGTAAATTCACGTTTAGGTATCAGTACTGGCTGTCCATTGATTTTGCCCTATCATATTGCGCTTGATAATGCCCGAGAGCTAAAAAGAGGAAAATCTGCTATTGGAACTACTGGAAATGGAATAGGGCCGGCTTATGAAGACAAGATTGCTAGACGTGCGCTTAAAGTTGGAGATTTGCTAAATGAATCACTTTTTGCTGATAAATTAAATGAAGTTATGGAATACCATAACTTTTCATTAGAGAATTATTACGGACAACCGAGTATTGATTATCAAAAAACACTAAATGAAGCACTGCTTCAATCTTCAATCATTAAACCAATGATTACTGATGTTGCTGATGAAATCTATACTTGCATGTCAGATAACGAGAACATATTATTTGAAGGCGCCCAAGGAGCACTTCTCGATATAGACCAAGGTACATATCCTTTTGTGACTTCTTCCAATACAACTTCCGGAGGTGCCGTTACAGGATCAGGTATTGGAGTACGTGATATTAGTTATGTTTTAGGTATTGCTAAAGCTTATACAACAAGGGTAGGGGGAGGGCCATTTCCAACTGAACTAATTTATGACGTTTCAAATGATAAAGGCGATCCTATCGGAAAAGAGTTATGCAAAAGAGGTCACGAATTTGGTGCAACAACAGGGCGCCAGAGAAGATGTGGATGGTTAGACTTGGTTACATTAAATCGCTCTTTTAAGCTAAATTCAGTTAGTGGCATCTGTTTAACCAAACTTGATGTGCTCGATGAACTAAGCTCAATTAAGATTTGTGTAGCGTATGAAATTAATGGGATACAAACTAAAACACCTCCATTTTCTGCAGAAGAATACAGTATTGTAAAACCAATCTATATTGAAATGGCCGGATGGCAGCAATCTACAATTGGCACTCATAACTTTGAAGATCTTCCGATTGAAGCTCAAAACTATATTAAAAAGATTGAGGAGTTATCTCAATTGCCAGTTGATATTCTATCTACTGGGCCTGATCGTGAAGAGACATTAATTCTAAACAATCCTTTTGATTAAGTTGATATCGATAAAAGTGTTACTTTATACTTAACACATTATGTCTGACCCACACTATAAGCGAGAAGCGGAAAAGTATGAAAGTCCGATTCCTTCTCGAGAGCATATTTTAAGTTTTATTCAATCAAAACCAAGAACTAAACACCAACTATATGATTTGCTATCTTTAAAAGATGAACAAAAAAGATCTTTCGAAAAAAGGCTTCGGGCAATGGTTAGAGACAAGCAGCTTAGTTGCAATAAATCAGGTTTTTATCGAACCTTTTCAAGAAGAGGGTTGCTTAAAGGTACTGTAATAGCAAATCCAAAGGGATTCGGATTCGTTTCACTTGATAAGGGTGGTAAGGATTTAAGGCTTTCTACACAACAGATGAAGCTTGTTTTTCATGGCGACAAAGTAAAAGTCAGACTGTTAAATAGTAAACTTGACGCTGAAATTGTTGAAGTAGTTGAGACAGTCAAGACGATAGTTGGAAGATTACATCTAGAAACATATTTTTCTTACGTTGTTGTCGACGATAAAAGAATTAAGCATAACATTATCATTACTGACCTTATAGAAGGTTGTCAGGATAATCAGGTAGTCGTAGTTGAAATACTTTCATCTCCAACCATGATAAGCGAAGCTAAAGGTAGGGTTGTAGAAATACTGGGCACATATTTGGATGAAGGAGTTGAAATTGACTCTGCACTTTATCGTCATCAAATCCCCAGTAAATTCAGTGATACTGCTATTTCTGAGACAAATAAGTTACCAAAAAAAGTTCTTCTTAAAGATAAAAAAGATCGTCATGATATAACGCAGCTAACTTTGATAACAATAGATGGCGATGACTCAAGGGACTTTGATGATGCAGTTTATGCAGAGCCATCAAAAAATGGATGGAAGCTTTATGTTGCAATAGCAGATGTATCTCACTATATCTGTGAAAATATGAAGCTTGATAAAGAGGCTTATGAAAGAGGAAACTCTGTCTACTTTCCTCATAAGGTAGTCCCTATGCTTCCTGAGTTGATTTCTAATGGATTATGCTCATTAAATCCAAATGTTGAAAGTCTATGTATGACATGTGAGATGAGTATTGACACTTTAGGTGAAATTATTGATTATAAATTCTATCCTAGTGTGATGACTTCTCATGCGCGTCTAACCTACTCTGAAGTTAATGAAATTTTGGAAGATAGAAGTAGTGTATTAAGGAAAAAATATAGTGCAGTTGTTAGCAATATTGAGTCACTATATGGTCTATACAAAACACTTAGAATTTCAAGACAGAAACGTGGTGTCATGGATTTTGACAGAATAGAGAGTCAAATACTGTTTAATAAAAAGGGAAAGATAGAAAACATTGTTGCTCGCCAAAGAAATGATGCCCATAAGTTGATTGAGGAGTGCATGTTGATGGCTAATCAATCTGCGGCAAAACTTTTACAAAAGCATGACGAAGACTTTCTTTATCGTATTCATCCAAAACCTAAAAAAGAAAAAGTTGAACTTACGCGAAAATTTTTGTCAGCTTTAAGCTTAACCCTGGAAGGCGGAGATGACCCTGAATCTAGAGATTTTGCAAGGATATTAAAGCAGGCAAAAGGAAGGGAAGATGAAAATATTATAAAAACGGTTGTCTTGCGCACGATGAAACAGGCTACCTATGCACCTCTTAATGAAGGTCATTTTGGGCTTGCATTTGATTATTACACTCACTTTACTTCTCCAATTCGTCGCTATCCAGATCTCCTGGTTCATAGGGCGATTAAGCGTGTTTTAGATAAAAATATACGAAAACCAACAAAAAAAATGCTAAACGTTGGTGAGCATTTGTCAATGACTGAGAGAAGGGCGGATGATGCTACTAGAGATGTCGAGCAGTGGTTGAAGTGCGAATATATGAGAGATAAAGTTGGAGAAGAATATTATGGCGTGATATCTGGAGTTACTGGTTTTGGTCTTTTTGTAGAATTGAGTGACATTTTTGTTGAAGGAATGATATCACTAAGTGACTTAAAAGATGACTATTACATTTTCGATGAAATTCATCATCAACTCATAGGTCAATCAGCTGGAAAAAGTTTTCGACTAGGCGGTTCAGTTTGTGTCAAGGTTGCCGCAGTTAGTCTTGATGATAGAAAGATTAATTTTGTATTGGTGGATTAGCTTACTTTATATCACAATTTAGCCTGTAACCGCACCTTCTGATGCTGAATGCACAAGTCTTGCATATTTAGCCAAAACACCTTTTTTATAGCGAGGTTTGGGTTGTTTCCAGTTTGACAATCTTTTGTTAATAATTGAATTGTCAAGTAATAATTCTAGCAGGTTGTTTTCCGCATCTATTAATATCTCATCACCATCTTCAATAATGGCTAATGGTCCACCGTTAAAGGCTTCTGGAGTTATATGACCAACCACAAAGCCATGAGTTCCACCTGAAAATCTACCGTCCGTTATGAGAGCAACTTTTCCGCCTAATCCTTTGCCCATTACAGCGGATGTTGGAGCTAACATTTCTCTCATGCCGGGACCGCCTTTAGGTCCTTCATAGCGAATTACAATCACGTCACCTTCAGAAATTTGATCATTTAGTATTGCCTGTAATGATTCTTCTTCACATGAGAATGTTTTTGCCTTTCCTTTAAAAGTTAATCCTTCTTTTCCAGTTATTTTAGCGACTGCACCTTCTGCAGCAAGATTACCGCGAAGTATTCTAAGATGAGAGTCTTCCTTAATTGGATTGTCCAACGGCATAATTATTTGCTGATCTTCAATATAAGGTTCTACGTCATTTAAATTCTCGGCTAAAGTGTTACCTGTTACTGTTAAACAGTCGCCATGAAGCAAACCAGCATCGAGCAGCATTTTCATTAAAGGTAGTGTACCTCCAATTTCGACAAGTTCACTCATCATATATTTGCCTGACGGTTTCAAATCAGCTAGAACTGGAACTTTTGCACCAATTCTCGTAAAGTCATCTATCGTCAAATCAACGTCAATTGCTTTGGCCATAGCAATTAAATGAAGTACTGCATTAGTTGAGCCTCCTAAGGTAATAATGACAGTAATGGCATTTTCAAAAGCTTTTTTTGTCATGATATCGCTAGGTTTAATGTCTTTTTTGAGCAGATTGAAAACCGCCTCTCCAGCTCTCTTTGAATCGTTATTTTTGTCATCTGATATTGCGTCTTGAGCTGAAGAATTTGGCAGACTCATGCCGAGAGCTTCAATAGCCGATGCCATGGTGTTTGCCGTATACATACCTCCGCAGGAGCCAGCACCAGGTATTGCTTCTGATTCAATTTGTTCCAACTCAATATCATTTATATCGTTGTTGGCTCTTTTACCCACAGCTTCAAATACACTTACAATATCAGTATGGTTGTTTCCCGGTTTTATTGTTCCTCCATAAATAAAAACAGATGGTCGGTTTAGTCTAGCTAGACCAATAACACAACCAGGCATATTTTTGTCACAACCACCAATTGCAACAACACCATCAAATCCTTGGCAGCCTGCAACAGTTTCTATCGAGTCAGCAATCACTTCTCGTGAAACCAGTGAGTATTTCATTCCTTCTGATCCCATTGAAATACCATCGGAAATAGTTATAGTATTGAAAATTACAGCCTTTCCACCTGCATTATTAACACCTATTTCTGTTTTTTCAGCAAGCTTGTTGATATGCATATTACAAGGAGTCACCATTGACCAGGTTGAAGCTATGCCTACCTGAGGTTTTTTAAAATCCTCTTTTTTAAATCCAACAGGATAGAGCATAGAACGAGAAGGGGCTCTTTCATAACCATCCACAACTTGAGAAGAAAATTTTCTTATATTTGACATGTAATCTAAAGAGGCAAAAAATACAAATTTTAGACTAAAATAGGGCGCTTCAAATAGCAATTAAATCAAGAATTGGACAAGATCAACGAATTATTAGCATTAATGAAGCCGTTTGTAGAAGAAGGGCGGCTACTGGAAAGAAGTTATGAACAACTAAGTAATTGTTTAGATGAATTTGTTACTATTTCGTTAGATAATCGTATAGTTGCTTGTGCAGGATTAAGGTTATTCGATGAAAAGAATGTAGGAGAAATATATGCATTAGCAGTAGATAAAGATTATCATAATAAAGATATTTCAAAAAAATTAATGGAGCAACTGATAAATAAAGCAGAACAATTAAATCTTAATAGTGTTTTTGCTTTATCAAAGTTTGGGGGTCATTTTTTTCATCGTCATCATTTTATTGTGAGTGATATTACTTCTCTACCACTCAGCAGACAGAAAAGTTATGATTACCAACGCAAATCAATAATATATCTAAAGAAGTTGTAATTTTTGATAATCTCCAAGTTTATAATTCCCTAAAATATTAAATAGATTATATGAACTTAAGAGACAGAATTCGTGGTTATTTACCGGTCGTAATCGATGTAGAGACGGGAGGATTTAATGACAAGAGCGATGCACTTTTAGAGATTTGTGCTGTCATTATTGGATTTGATGTTAATGATAAATTCTTTAATAAACAGGTAATACATTTTCATATAGTGCCTTTTCCTAATGCAAATATAGACAGCTCTGCAGTTGAGTTTAATGGGATAGATATAGATAATCCCTTTAGATTAGCGGTAAGTGAAGAAGAAGCTTTAGGTGAAATATTTACAATTGTCAATAATGAAATTGAAAATGAAAATTGTAGTCGAGCAATTCTTGTCGGACATAATGCTTTTTTTGATCTTGGATTTATACAGGCCGCTACTGAAAGGGTGAAAATAAAGAGTCCATTCCATAAATTTTCAACACTTGATACTGTTAGTTTATCTGCACTTTATTATGGAGAAACTGTTTTGGCAAAAGCAGTGATAAAAGCAAAACTGGACTGGGATGACTCTCAGGCTCATTCGGCTCTTTACGACACACAAAAAACCGCAGAACTCTTTTGTCATATTTTTAATCAACAAAAGTTTTAGTTATATATCTGATTGGATAGTTAAATTTAAGTTATTCAATTAAACTATATTTTTTTTATAAAACGATTCTCTAAAGCCCAATTAACGAACTCATTTGTATAAATTGTATTTTTCTTGAATCTTTCTCTTAGTAAGTGATTTTCTTTCCTTTGATAGAAAATTAAACTTAAATGTTTGCCGTGTAAGTTCACTTCATCTCTTAAGTTAGTTTTATACAAATTTGGTTCTAAAAGGTCAGCTAAAGTAGGACTAACACCGAGAAGTATCATTAGGCATTCGTTATAACTCATGGATTCAGTCTTAGTCAAATAATCATGCCATTCCTGCCTTGATTTTAATTGTCTTTCAGATGCTTTCGAATCTTGCTCGCTGTAATCAAGTATATAGTCCGACAAAAGTATTTCGAGTGTCGCAATATCACAGGTAATATCAACTTTGCCAAACTTGTGAACTTTTTCCTTACTCCCAAAAAGCAACGCATCTCTTAGTCGACTAATTTCGCTTCTAATAGTCTCTGCTATCTTTTCATTAAATAATATATATTCAGACATGGTCAATTAGTATATAAAATTATATTCAAGTTATTATATAGTGCTATTTTTTTCTTGTTCTAATGTCCAGTCTCTAATTTCGTTTGTTATTTCAGCCGTTGAGCCATTTGATGGTAATATCGGTTTACCTATAGTAACAGTTATAATACCTGGTTTTTTTATAAAGCTCCCTTTTGGCCAAAGATTACCGGCATTGTGATAGATTGGTAGAATTGTGCAATTTGATGCTTTTGCAATTGCAATAGCTCCACTCTGGTATTTACCTAACCTATTAGCAGGTTGCCGTGTTCCTTCAGGAAATATAACTACAGAGATGTTTTTATTTAGTCTATTTGTACCTTGAGATATTACCTTCTTAATAGCTCGAATCTTTTCACTTCTATCAATAATTATAGGTTTCAATAGAGAGATTGCCCAACCAAATAATGGTATCCATAACAGCTCTTTTTTTAGTACCCATGTATGTGGTGGTAGGATTGTTTGAAATCCTAAAGTTTCCCAAGTTGATTGATGATTTGAGACAATTACAAATGGAGGTTTATTTATATTTTCTTTGCCAATCACTTTAGTTGATATATTTAGCGTAATTTTTAGCCACCAAATACAAAATACAGCCCATTTTGAAAGAACTTTATAGCGTGTATTGTAACTTGTAAATAACAAAAAAATTCCACAAAAACTTATCAATATGACACTAATTATTGAGCCAATAAAGTATAACAATGATCTTAAAAACAGCATAGTTTTAGAAAGTGTTAACGTTATAATTTAACTATTTACATATCTAAAATTTTACTAACAACTGTGACAACTGGTTTATCTTTTTCTAAAGATGCAAAATCACCACGAAATATGCGCTAATTCATGATGAACAGTATACTATTGAGTATCATTTCATTATTCGCTGGGATAGTGATAGCTTATTTATACTTCCAGAAAAGGGTAACTAAGCTCAATATAGATAAGGCGCAACTAAAAACTACCCTAGACGAAAAGGAAAAGAACTATACAGAAAAACTGGAATTTGTTGATAAATTAAAGACCCAAGTCAACACTGACTTTAAAACCCTAGCATCAGATATTCTTGAAAAGGATCGTGACAAGCTAAAAACTGACAACTCTGAACTTTTAACTCCGCTGCACTCTCAATTAAATAGTTTTAGAGAAAGAATCGAGACAATTACCAAAGAACAGGTAAAAGAAAGGGTTTCACTAGGCGAACAAATAAAAAGCCTCCATCAGGCCAATTTGGAGACACAACAAACTGCACAGGAGCTTACTAATGCACTAACCTATGATAACAAGTACCAGGGCAACTGGGGTGAGGAAATATTAAGCTCAATGCTGACAAGCTTCGGATTTAGAGAGGGTCATGAGTTTGATACCCAAAAGCAAATGAAAAGCGAAACTGGCGAGATGTATCAGCCTGATGTCATACTTCATTTACCAGATGAAAAGGATATCGTTATCGACTCAAAAGTATCACTTAAAGATTACAAAGATTATATTGCAGATACAACAAATGAAAAGGCGCTAAATAGGCATGTCAAATCAATCGAAAGCCAGATTAAAAACATAAGTATCAAGGAGTATGAGAACCTGGAAGGCGTTAAAACGCTTGACTTTATATTTGTTTTTATCCCAATTGAAGGTGCTCTTTTGAGTGCATATAATAAAAAGCAGAACCTGCATAGTGACGCCCTTAAAAAGAACATTTTGTTGGTCTCACCTTCATCTCTTAGCATGAGCTTAAAATTAGTTAATTTTATGTGGCAAACCGCTAACCAAAGCAAAAACACCGAAGAAATAGCCGCTCAAGCGGGAGCGATGTATGACAAGCTAGCAGGTTTTGTTGATGACTTAGACAAAGCAGAAGGGCACCTAGATAAAGCTAAAGTTAGTTACACTGATGCACGAAAAAAACTCTCGACAGGCAAAGGAAATTTAATCGGTAGGGCTGAAAAAATCAAGTCGCTTGGCGTAGCGCCCAAAAAGGAATTGAGTGAATGATAATTTCATCTAGTTATGAAATACAAGGAAATGATTTAGAAGGTAAGATTGTCTTGGTAACTGGAGCCAATCGTGGTTTTGGTTTAGCAATGACATTAGATCTTTCTAGAGCTGGTGCTACTGTCATTATGCTAGGAAGAGATCTCGGATCTTTGGAATATGCCTACGACAAAGTTTTAAATCTAGGATGTAAAGAGCCTATTCTGTACCCTTTGGACCTTGAAGGTGCAACTCCTGAAAACTATCAAGAGCTTCAGAATAGAGTGCTTGGTAAATTTGAAAAGCTGGATGGACTAATTCATAATGCTTCAATCCTAGGAACACAGATGCCTATAGATCAATATGACATCAAACTTTGGTACTCTACGATGCAAATAAACCTAAATGCTCCATTTATGTTGACACAATTCCTAATTCCTGTATTAATGAAATCTGACGATGCAAGAATCCTATTTTTGTCGTCAACGGTAGGAAGAAAGGCTAGAGCTTATTGGGGCGCCTATAGCGTTAGTAAGTTTGGAATAGAAGGGTTTGCAAAAACACTTGCCGAAGAGTTAGAAAAAACCCATATCAGTGTAAATACAATCAATCCAGGCAAAATGAGTACAGAAATGAGAAGGACTGCCTATCCCGCAGAGGATGTCACAGAAATTCCTTTACCAGAATCTAAAAGTCCAGCCATTGTATACCTAATGTTGCCCAAGAATTCAAATATACATGGCAAGCAATTAAATATCGCCGATTAAGTTTTATTTATCTTTGTAACTTTTCAGTTAGATGAGGATGAATTAATTTCAGTAGTTCTTTAAATACTACATCATTCCCAGCAACCACATTTCCCGTTTCTAGGTACATATCTCTACCAGAAAAATCGCCAATAAACCCTCCGGCTTCTTTAATTAAAAGAACACCCGCTGCTATATCCCATGAGTTCAATCCAATTTCCCAAAAACCATCCAATCTTCCAGCAGCGACATAGGCTAAATCAAGTGCTGCAGAGCCGGCTCGACGGATTCCAGAAACTTTTGGATGTATAGCTCTAAAAGTTGCAATATAACAATCTAGATGTTGTGGGTGTCTAAACGGAAAACCTGTTCCAATTAAAGTATTTTTCAATCGCTTAGAACTAGTAACACGGATTCTTTCATTGTTTAAAAAAGCGCCAGCACCTTTCGAGGCAGTAAATAATTCTTCTTTGAAGGGGTCATAGACAACAGCATGACAGGGAACTTTATTTTCATAAAGGGCAATGGAGATAGCATATTGAGGAAAGCCATGTAAATAATTTGTCGTTCCATCCAAAGGATCAATTATCCATTGATATTTTTCATCACCCAAAATCTGACCACTTTCCTCAGCCAAAATGGAATGTTCTGGAAAGGCTTTTTTGATCTCGTTTATAATGGCACTTTCTGCTGCTTTATCGACTTCAGATACAAAGTCATTTGTTGCTTTGTTTTCAATGGTTAATAAATCGATTTGATTATGATATCGCAGAACAACATCGCCTGCTGCGCGGGCAGCACGAACTGCTATATTAACGGTAGGATGCATAGCTAATGGGTCAACAAATTAAAGACATGAATTATACCTCGACGCTTTTCGATAAAGTAAGGATTGTAATGGTTAATACTACCGAACCGGGAAACTTAGGTGCTGCAGCAAGAGCGATGAAAAATATGTCGTTTTCAAGACTATATTTGGTTAATCCAAGTAATTATCCGTCTGCTACAGCAACAGCAAGGGCTTGCGGTGCTGATGACGTTTTGTCAAAAGCTATTGTTTGCAACTCCATAGATGAAGCCTTAGTGGGGACTCATTTAGTGATAGGTGCAAGCGCTCGACAAAGAAATATTAAGTGGCGCCAAATGAATGTTGTTGAAACATGTTCTGAAATAAACAAAACTATTGCTATTTATGGTCAAGAGGCTGCCATAATATTTGGTACCGAAAATTCTGGTTTAACTAATAAAGAACTTGACTTGTGCCATATTTTGATGACCATTCCTGGAAATCCGAATTATTTTTCATTGAATGTGGCTGCGGCGATACAAGTTTTTGTGTATCAGTACTTTGTAAGTAATGTTGAACTGAATGTTAATGATAAATCAAATAAATTAGCTAGTTTTGATGAATTAGAGGGATTTTATGACCATTTAGAGCAGGTTCTTAATTATATTAATTACTTCGAAGAAGGTAGGCCTAAAAAGTTGTTAATGCGTCGTCTGAGAAGGTTTTTTGGGCGAAAACTTCCTGAAGAAGAGGAGGTTGCAATCCTTAGAGGAATATTGAGAAGTATTAAACCCTATATCAAAAAAAAAGATTAATTATAAAAAAACCCGAACATTGTCGGGTTTTATTGTTATGTTAATTAAGCATAAGCTTATTCATACGTTTAACAAACTCTGCTGGCTCTTTAATGTGACCACCTTCACTTAAAACGGCTTGGTCAAATAGGACTTTGACTATATCTTCGTCTATTTTCTTTTTGAGCTTTTCAACTAATGGATGTGAAGGGTTTAATTCAAGTATTGGTTTCGTGTCAGGTATATCTTGCCCAAGTGATTTCATGATACGTTCCATATTGCTGCCCATCTCATTTTCATCAGCAACCAAACATGAGGGGGATTCACTGAGTCTGCTTGAAACTTTAACTTCTTTAACTTGGTCCTTAAGCACCTCTTGTACCCTGTTTATAACCTTTTCAAAGTCCTTAGAGGTTTTTTCTTTCTTCTTTTTTTCTTCCTTGGAGTCAAGGTCACCAAGGTCACCCTTGGCGATTGATTTTAGTGATAATTTTTCATAATCACCAAAATTAGCAACCAGCCATTCATCAACCCGGTCAGACAGTAGCAATACCTCAATATCTTTTTCCTTGAATATTTCAAGATGTGGAGATCCTTTTGCTGCTAAATAGCTTTCGGCTGTTACGTAATAGATTGATTTTTGGTTTTTATTCATTCTTTCAACGTAATCTTTTAGTGAGACGGTTTGGTTTTCATTTTCACTTTTAGTGGTGGAAAAGCGAAGCAAGTTGGCAATCTTATCCTTATTTGCAAAATCTTCGACAACGCCTTCTTTCATCACCATTCCAAATTCTTTCCAGAATATTGCATAGTCTTCGGGTTTATTCTTGGACATTTTATCAAGCTCCGATAGTATACGTTTAACAGAGGCTTTTCTTATAGTATCAACTACTTTGTTGCCTTGGAGAATTTCCCTAGAAACATTTAAAGATAGATCTGCCGTATCGATTACACCTTTAATGAAACGTAGATATTGAGGTAACAGCTCTTCGTTTCCCTCCATGATGAAAACTCTCTTGGCGTAAAGTTTT
>CAZSHL010000006.1:0-23603 GCA_964606585.1 uncultured Piscirickettsiaceae bacterium | reverse complement strand
GCGCTCTTACCGCACCATTTCACCCTTACCTATTAGATAGGCGGTATTCTTTCTGCTGCACTTTCCGTCGCATCACTGCGCCTAGCTGTTAACTAGCACTTCACTCTGTGGAGCCCGGACTTTCCTCCTAATGTGAATACATTCGGCGACTATCCGACCAACTTCACGATGAAATTATACGCTAGGATTAATATATTTTAAGATAGGCACTAATGCTAAATTGTTCGGTCTTTATAAAGTTATACTTTCAAAAACCTTATGTATATTTTGACCAGCACTATCAACAGCCACGGTGACAGGCATATCTTTTACCTCTAGTTCATAGATTGCTTCCATACCCAAATCTTCAAAAGCTACAACTTTAGCTTTTTTGATAGATTTAGAGATTAGATAAGCAGCTCCACCAACAGCAATTAGATAACTAGATTTATGTTTCTTTATAGCACTAATTGCTGAATCTCCTCTCTCTGCCTTACCTATCATGCCTAAAATTCCTGTTTTTTCTAGCATCATATCGGTAAATTTATCCATCCGAGTTGCTGTCGTTGGACCGGCAGGCCCTATCACTTCATCACCAACTGCATCGACTGGTCCGACATAATAAATAAATTTATTTTCAAAATTAACCCCCTTTGGCAAACCTTGTCCACTTTCAATAAGAGTTTTTAACCTTTTGTGCGCTGCATCACGTCCTGTAATTAAGGTTCCGCTTAATAGCAAGGTGTCTCCAATATTCCAGTTCTGCATTTCTTCACGGGCTAGGTTGTTTAGGTCGACCTTTTTGTATTGTGTAACATCCATTTCTATATCTGGATAGATATCAAAATCAACCACTGGCATTTCAGCAACGCCTTTACCGTCAAGGGTAAAGTGGACATGCCTTGTTGAAGTGCAATTTGGGATCATTGCTACAGGCTGAGATGCTGCATGGGTCGGATAGTCTTTGATTTTAACATCGAGAACTGTCGTCAAACCGCCTAAACCTTGTGCGCCAATTCCGAGTTCGTTTATTTTGTTATAGAGGCTTATTCTGAGCTTTTCAACTTCAGTTTTGTTATGTTTTTCCTCAACTATACCAATGTCAATTGGTTCCATTAAGGAAGATTTTGCCATCAACATTGCCTTTTCTGCAGTACCGCCAACACCAATACCAATAATTCCTGGAGGACACCAGCCTGCTCCCATTTTAGGAATATTTTTTAGCACCCATTCTGTTAAGTCATCATCTGGATTAAGAACGCTGAATTTAGCTTTATTTTCAGAACCACAGCCCTTTGCTGCAACAATAATATCTATATTTGAACCTGGAATAATATTGGTATGAATAACGGCCGGCGTGTTATCGGTGGTGTTTTTTCTAGCAAATATAGGATCACTTACTATAGAAGCTCTCAAAGGATTATCGATATGGGTATAGGCCCTTCTAACGCCTTCATTCACCATTTCCTCTACAGAAAGACTAGATTCCCATTGAACATCCATGCCAATATTAAGAAACACATTTACTATCCCTGTATCCTGACAAAGAGGTCTTTTTCCAAGGGCGCATAGTTTAGAGTTAATCAGAATTTGTGCTATAGCATTTTTCGCACTATTATTAGTTTCTTTTTCATACGCTGAGACTAGTGCATTTATAAAGTCCGGAGTATGGTAATATGAGATGTATTGAAGAGCTAAATATATACTTTCTATGAAGTGTTCTTGTTTTATTTTCATATTTATTTAAATATTGGTATTGTCTATTGAAACCAAGCAGGTTATATTATATCTCTTATTCATTTTAAACATTGCTAGGAAACTCATATGCTAAATTTTTTCAAAGGGCAAAATCTTTCAATTGACCTAGGAACTGCAAACACGCTTGTTTTTATGAACGGAAGTATATCCTTAAATGAACCTTCCGTTGTTGCACTGCGCCATGAAAAAGGAATTGCGGAATCAAGTGTCATTGCAGTTGGACAAGAAGCAAAAGATATGCTCGGCAGAACTCCTGGAAGCATTGAAGCAATTAGACCTATGAAAGATGGTGTTATAGCTGACTTTAAGGTTACCGAAAAAATGCTTCAACACTTTATCAAAAAGGTTCTCAAGTCTGGCTTTTTCTCACCAAGTCCCAAGGTTCTTATTTGCGTTCCATGCGGAGCTACCCAGGTTGAAAGACGTGCTATTAAAGAGAGTGCTATAGGAGCTGGAGCGAGAGATGTCTATCTAATCGAAGAACCAATGGCAGCAGCTCTTGGCGCTGGATTAGATGTTAGTAAAGCTTCAGGAGTAATGGTACTAGATATTGGGGGTGGAACAACTGAGATTGCCATTTTGTCTTTAAACGGTATTGTTTATGCTGATTCATTAAGGGTTGGAGGCGATGTTTTTGATCACACAATCGTAAACTACGTTAGAAGAGTTCATGGAATAATTATTGGCGAGGCTACGGCGGAACAAATAAAAGAAGAAGTTGGTTGTGCTTTTGAGTCAAAGATTGTGAAAAAAATTGAATTTAGAGGTCGAGATGTTGCTAGAGGTTTGCCAGTGAGCTTCGAAGTTACTAACGCTGAGATTCTTGATGCATTAAACGAACCTCTAGCAATGATTATTAATTGCCTAAGAACAGCCCTTGAAAAAACGCCCCCTGAATTGTCTTCTGACATTGCGCAAAATGGACTAGTACTAACTGGTGGAGGAGCTCTATTGGAAGGCCTAGATAAGCGTATAAACAGTGAAACAGGTCTTCCGGTAAGTATTGCTGATGACCCATTGACATGCGTTGCTCGTGGTGGTGGGATAGCTCTTGATATGATTAACCAGCACAACATGGGATTTCTTGCCTCAGAATAAATACAATTAAGTCGAAAAATAAATAATGCGACTTTTTAAAATACTCCTACCTTTATTTTTTGCAGTATCGCTTATTGTTTTAGATTCCAGGTTTTCCTATCTGAATAGCTTTAAAAGCTCACTTTCAACTATATTTAGCCCTATATACTTTGCCGTTGATTTGCCAACTCAAATTATTGAATGGGTAAACGAAAGAGGGTCAGAAAAAGCTCAAATTGTCAGCCAGAATGAGCAGTTAAGAAATGAATTGATTGATTTGAAAGTTAAACTACAAACATACAATAATTTGGTCTTAGAAAACCAAAAAATTAATCTATTACTTAATTCTAGCTACACACTACCTGGCTATCAATCAAAACTGGCTCAAATTAAATCTGTCTCTCAGACTCGACTCAAAAAACAAGTAGTTATTAACAAGGGTAGTAATGAAGGCGTTAGAATCAATCAAATAGCAATAAGCTCTAATGGTGTAGTAGGACAGGTAATCCAAACAAACCCATTTTATTCTATTGTTCAGCTTATTAACGACCCTACACTCCATGTGCCTGTCAAAAGTGAAAAAAATGGCACAAGAGGAATAACAAAAGGCATTGCCTCAAACAAGAGTGGCATGGTTGTCGATTTCTTTCCAATTAACGCGAATGTCAATATTGGTGATACTTTTGTCACAAGCGGAATTGGTTCAATATACCCTGCTGGCTATCCAGTTGGAAAGGTTGTGGAATTTGAAAAAAATGACAATACTCAATTTCTATCCATAAAACTAGAGCCTATTGTAAATATTGATAAAGTGGAATATGTTTTAATTATTGCAACAGAAGAATGATTGAAAAAAACAACAATCTCTTATTAGCAAAGATTACAATAATTGCCTTAATTATTAGTGCAATTTCTTTGCCGCAATTTTTTGAAATGATCGCACCCATTTGGATTTTGATTTTTTATATTTACTGGCTTATATATTCAGAAAGCAAAAGTGCATACTTCTTGGCTCTAATGGTGGGTTTAATTTTTGATTTATCACAAGGCGATATATTAGGGCAAAATGCGCTAGCCTTGATATTAAGTAGCATAGTCATTCTTAGAGTGAAGAAGTCATTCTATGTATCCAATATCACTACGCAGCAAATCTATGTTTTCTTAGCATCGATAGTTTTTTTAGTCGTATTTTTGAATACTCAACTTCTTATGTTTGAATCTGACCTTAACTGGTTAATACTTTTTTCTCCATTGACCAGCGCAATTTTTTGGCCATTTGTTCGCTTTACTTTAGCAAAGCTGAAGCACTAAATTCATATCATCTAGTATGGAAAAAATTTCCAACCTAAAGAAAGAAAGAAAAGTCTTTAAATCTCGTGTCCTTGTTGCATCTTTGTTTATGATGGCAATGTTCTTTGTGCTAATTTTAAGAATGTATAGCCTTCAAATTACACAACACGAATACTATATCGAGGAAGCCCTAGGAAACCAAATGCAAATCGTTCCTGTATCTCCTGTTAGAGGGAATATTTACGATCGCAATGGAAAAATTTTGGCCACTAATAGGCTTTCTTACAGATTGACAGTTATTCCTGAAAAAGTTAACAACCTCAATGACCTCTTCATTGAATTGCAAATATTAGAACTTGTCAATTATGATGAAATTCTAAAATTTTATAAGAATTTATCGCGTTATAAAAAGTTTCAAAATATTCCCATAAAATTCAACCTTACTGAACAAGAGGTGGCTACTGTACTTGCTGGAACACAATTTCCTGGAGTAGAAATAGAGCCCTATTCGCAGCGCCTGTATCCTAACGAAAAATCGAGTGCTCACCTAATAGGGTATGTCTCTTCAATTAGTAAACAAGATAAAGATACATATGATAAGGAAAACTATGCCGGCACAACCATCGCAGGGAAATCAGGCGTTGAAAAATACTATGAAACTCTGTTACATGGTAAATCTGGCAAAAAAGAAATCGAAAGAAACGTAGCCGGTAGGGTTATTGACTATACTATCATGGAGGCTTCGACTCCTGGAAAAGATATCTACTTAAATGTAGACTTAGATTTACAATTATTGGCTGAATCATTATTAGAAAATAAACGTGGAGCTGTTGCGCTCATTAATGTTAATACTGGGGCGATAATTAGTCTTGTTAGTACTCCAACTTTTAACCCTAATTGGTTTGTCGATGGTATTTCTTTAAAACAATATAAGCAACTTCAGCAAGATACTGATATTCCTCTTTTTGATCGAAGTATAAAAGGTCTATATCCACCAGGATCAACAATCAAACCGATGGTTGCAGTTGCTGGGTTAGAACTAAACAAGATATCAATTACTGACAAAGTTTTCTGCCCAGGTTATTACAGACTAGCCGATTATTCAAGAAAGTTTAATGACTGGAAAAAACAAGGTCATGGTCACATGGAGGTAACTGAGGCTATTGCACAGTCATGTGATGTATTCTTTTACGATCTAGCATACAAATTAGGCATAGATAATATTCATGAGAGTCTACGTTATTTCCAATTTGGAGATATAACAGGAATTGATTTACCTGGCGAATTGGGAGGCATATTACCGTCTAGAGAGTGGAAAGAAATTAACAAGGATGAGCCTTGGTATCGTGGTGAAACCCTAATTACAGGAATTGGTCAGGGATTTATGACTGCAAGTCCACTGCAACTCGCCGTTGCAACAGCAGCAATAGCTAATAAAGGTAAGATAGTAAAACCTAAAGTTATTATGCGTATAGGATCATCGTCAGAAAATTTCTACAACAATGAATCACAAGTTACCAAACAAATTCCCATTAGAGATATAAATAATTGGGAAAAGGTTATCGAAGGAATGAAACAAACTATCTATGGAATTAGTGGAACCGGCCGACGTCTGAATCATGGCTTAACCTATACTCTTGCGGGAAAAACAGGGACAGCTCAGGTTTTTGGACTTGATCCAGAGGAAGAATATATTGCTGAGAACTATGAAGAAAAGTTAAGAGATCATGCACTTTTTACCGCTTTTGCCCCGATTGAAGATCCTCAGGTTGCGATAGCCATAATTGTTGAAAATGCAGGTAGTGGAAGCTCAAAAGCAGCACCAATAGCTAAATCAATACTGGATTATTATTTTGATAAAAATCCGTTAACAACTAGTACAGACTCAGATTCAAATTAAGCATCTATATCTAGCTTTTCATAAAAATTTTTCCTAAACTCACTGAACTTATTGTTATTGATTGCATTTCTCATTGATTTCATCAAATCTTGATAGTAGTGCAGATTGTGAAGTGTATTGAGTCTTGATCCGAGAATTTCATTTGTTTTTTGAAGGTGATGAAGGTAAGACCTTGAATAGTTCAAACAGGTTGGGCAACCGCAATCTTTATCTAAAGGATTCGTATCTTTTTTATATTTTGAGTTTCGTATTTTAATAATGCCATATGAAGTAAAAAGATATCCGTTTCTTGCATTCCTTGTTGGCATTACACAATCGAACATATCTACCCCAAGTGCTACACCTTCAACAAGATCTGATGGTGTGCCAACACCCATAAGGTATCGAGGCTTATTGACTGGCATTTTGTCGGGAAGATAGTTCAAAATTCTTAACATTTCTTCTTTTGGTTCTCCAACAGATAGACCACCGATCGCATATCCATCAAAATCAATCTCTATCAACGATTGAATTGATTGCAAACGTAGATCTTCGTGCATACCTCCTTGAACTATACCAAAAAGTGCATTTTCATTATTAAGTCTTTGGCACTCATTCATTGATCGTTTTGCCCACCTAAGTGACAATTGCATTGATTCATCAACTATATGTTTTTCAGTTGGATAGCTTATACATTCATCAAAGATCATTACAATATCTGACCCAAGTTTTTTTTGAATTTGCATTGATTCCTCGGGACCCATAAAGATTTTTGATCCATCTTTTGGTGATCGAAAAGAAACACCTTGCTCTGTAATTTTTCTAACATCACCTAAACTAAATACCTGGAAGCCACCAGAATCAGTCAATATTGGGCCATTCCAGTTCATAAAGTCATGCAAATCACCGTGTGACTCAATAATTTCTGTATTTGGTGAAATAGATAAATGAAAAGTATTACCAAGAATAATTTCTGCACCGAGATTCTTCACTTCATCAACTGTCATTGCTTTTATTGCTCCATAAGTACCAACAGGCATAAAAGCTGGAGTGTTTACTTGGCCGCGATTAAGAGTAATTAATCCAAGTCGGGCCTTATTGTCAGTATTAATTACTTTAAATTTCATAAAAATACTATCTAAGTTATTTTTAATATTCTAAAAAGGCTTTATTTATTTGATCGAAACTAAAACCTCTAGATTGTAAAAACCTTTTCTGTTTTGCTTTTTCTTTGTATTCAGATGGAATATCAGAGCCATACTTTTTTCTTCTAACTTCTCTAGCTAGATTAAACCAGTCACGTATAGATAAATCGAAATCATGAATTCCTCTATCTTTTAACTCGATTGCAATTAACAATGGACCTTTGCCTTGTCCAAACCGCATATTAATAAATGACTCTGTAAAGCGTTCATCACTTTGATATTTTTGTTCAACTAACAAGGATATGGCAAATTCAATATCTTTGTTACTATAATCTTTTTGTTGAAGTTTTTTGATTAACTCTAGTCGTGAATGCTCACGCCTAGTAAGTAGACTGAGTGCTGTTTGATAGCATTTATGTTGTTGACTCTGGTTCGTCACCGTTACTCATCAATTTTTCTCTAATTTCCACTTCAATTTTTTGACAAATATCAGAGTTTTCTTTCAAATAATCTCTTGCATTATCCTTTCCCTGACCTATTCTTTCACCATCAACACTGTACCAAGCTCCGGCCTTTTCTATCAACCCAAGTTCTACTCCGAGATCAATCACTTCGCTTTCCCTTGAAATACCTTGGTTGTAGAGTATCTGAAATTCCGCCTTTTTAAAAGGGGGTGCAACTTTATTCTTTAGTACCTTGACTCTTGTTTCGTTACCTAATATTTCATCACCCTTTTTAATAGCACCAATTCTACGAATATCTAAACGAACTGAAGCATAAAACTTAAGGGCATTTCCTCCAGTCGTAGTCTCTGGATTACCAAACATCACACCAATCTTCATCCGTAACTGATTAATAAAAATTACCATGGTGTTTGATTTTTTGATATTTGAAGTTAGTTTTCTTAAAGCTTGAGACATTAATCTTGCCTGAAGACCCATATGAGAAGAACCCATTTCACCTTCAATCTCAGCTTTCGGTGTTAGAGCAGCAACAGAATCTATAACGACAATATCAACACCTCCAGAACGTACCAACATGTCAGTTATCTCTAGAGCTTGTTCGCCGGTATCAGGTTGAGAAATAAGTAAATCATCAGTATTAACTCCTAAGCGCTTAGCATAAGCTGGATCAAGTGCATGTTCAGCATCAATAAAGGCTGCAGTTCCTCCTATTTTTTGCATTTCTGCAATAACATGAAGCGTCAAGGTTGTTTTGCCTGAAGATTCAGGACCATAGACTTCAATAACCCTTCCTCTTGGTAAACCCCCAATACCCAAGGCAATATCCAGACTCAGACTGCCCGAAGATACGACATCAACATCCGCT
The DNA here is from genome assembly GCA_964606585.1 of uncultured Piscirickettsiaceae bacterium. GTDB lineage: Bacteria > Pseudomonadota > Gammaproteobacteria > PS1 > Pseudothioglobaceae > Pseudothioglobus. The sequence continues at coordinate 15,146 of CAZSHL010000006.1, read as the reverse complement.
CTAGACTCTTCTTCCCCCAAAAACATCACTGAACCCTTGCCAAATTGTTTTTCTATCTGACCAAGAGCCACTTTTAGTGCTTGTTTTTTCTCTTCATCCACGCTATTCTCCCGAGTAAAATGCTTAATAAATTAAAGCAATAATTATAATGACTTTCACACATCAGGATTCACAATGTATGGCTCTTGCTCTCCAACTTTCGGCAAAGGGTCGAAATAGAGTTAGGGCAAATCCAATGGTTGGATGTGTTATTACGCATAAAGGCAAGGTTATAGCAAAGGATTACCATCACGAATACGGAAAAGCTCATGCTGAAGTTAATGCACTTAATCAAATTGACCATCAAGCAAAAGGTGCAACAATGTATGTAACCCTCGAACCATGCTCTCACCAAGGCAACACCCCTCCTTGTGTAGATGCAGTCATCAAATCAGGTGTTAGTAAAGTTTTTTTAGCAATGCTTGATCCCAATCCTTTGATAAGTGGAAAAGGTCTTAAACTTCTCCAAGATGCAGGTATTAATGTTGAAGTTGGTCTTATGGAAAATGAAGCGAAGCAACTTAACCGGGGCTTTGTAAAAAGAATGCTCACAGGTCTACCTTTTGTTGCAACGAAAATTGCAATGAGTATTGATGGTAAAACAGCTATGAAAAGTGGTGAAAGTAAATGGATTACCTCTGAACATTCTAGAAAAGATGTTCAAAAGTTACGTAGCTTTCATCAGGCAATAATGACAGGGTCGGGTACTATTATTAATGACAACCCTAATTTAACAGTTAGAAACAATGGCTTAGACGACAATCCATTAAGAGTTGTCATAGATAGTGGCAACAAAATCAAAAGTGATGAGTTAAATATATTTTCTTCTGATGCATCAACCCTCATATTTAACAGCAGTAATTCAAACATTTTGCCAAATGGAAAAATAGACCTAAATGATGTTTTGAAAAAGCTTGGAAAAATGGGAATCAATAATCTATTAATAGAAGCAGGTAGTGGGCTGAATGGCGCCATGTTAGAGGCAGGACTTATTGATGAATATGTTATATATACTGCCCCCATTATTTTGGGAAGTGATGCGCAATCAATGATTCAGATTTCTCTGACAAAAATGACTGAAAAAATTAACCTCGATATTGTCGATATTAGAAAGATAGGTGAGGATATAAAAATGATAGCTGTACCACGATGAAAACATTGATAAATAAAAGAATTTTGCTTGGAATAAGTGGATCAATTGCCGCCTATAAATCACCTGATATTGTCAGACGCTTGCAAGATTTGGGGGCTGAAGTAAGAGTTATTCTTACCAACGGTGGTTCAGAGTTTGTAAGCGAAAGGTCTCTTCAGACTGTCTCCAAAAATAAAGTTCATTCAAACCTTTGGGACTCAGAAGCAGAACTTTCTATGGGCCATATAGCACTTGCAAAATGGGCCGATGTAGTTATCATTGCTCCAGCTTCAGCAAATACAATAGCTAAACTATGCCATGGTAAAGCAGATGATTTACTTTCAACAGTAATCCTTGCTACTAAAGCATTTGTTATGGTTGCACCTGCTATGAATCAGCAAATGTTCAGTTCTTTAGCTATGCAAGACAATCTAGAATTGTTAAGGAAAAGAAATATAAAGATTGTTGAGCCTGGTTATGGTGAACAGGCTTGTGGTGATATTGGTGAAGGAAGGCTTGCAGAATCAAGCTCAATCGCTCAACAAGCAGCCGAACTTTTCGAACACAATTATCTTGCAGGGAAAAGAGTTTTAATTACTGTTGGAGCAACAATTGAAGCAATTGACCCTGTTCGTTTTATATCTAACCATAGTAGTGGAAAGATGGGTATGGCCCTTGCTTCAGCTTCCATTCAAGCAGGAGCAGATACGACCATTATTGTTGGTTCAATTTCCATAGAACTAGAAAAGAGAGCAAAAAGTATTCATGTAGAAAGTGCCAATGAAATGTATAAAGCGGTTATAGATAATATAGATAAACAAGATCTTTTTATTTGTTGTGCAGCAATTGCAGACTATAGGCCCTCTAAAATTAGTGTAAAAAAAATAAAGAAAACTAATAATAATCTATCTGTTGAGTTAGTTCGAAATAAAGACATTTTGCATGACGTTTGTCAATTAATTAACAAACCAATTTGTATTGGTTTTGCAGCAGAAACAGAAAATTGCATAAAAAATGCAAAACATAAACTTAAAAATAAGAATTGCGATGCTATTGTATTGAATGATGTTTCTGACAGAAATATTGGCCTTAAATCTGATCAAAACGAAGTCTATTTTATAACTCATCATGACTCTCAAAAAATTATTAAAAATAGCAAGACTATAATTGCAGAAAAAATTATTAAAATAATTTCAAAAAAATTTTTTAATTAACCAAAGTGCCTTTAAATAAAGGCTTTCAAGACTTACCCACAAAACTGTGGAAAACTTCGGTGATATCTCTAATTTTTGCCTAAATATTGGCGATATGATAAGGTTTGTTATGGTTTTGATTAATAAATAATCATTACTAATTTTTAATTAAAAATCAATGACTTATGATTTATTCCTTAAATGAAGATTTTTCAACTTAACCTAGCATATTGATAGGTTTTTTAAGTGGCGGATAACTTTTTACGTTTTTCCCATAAAATAAGGCCTTTCAGGCCTATTGAATAAAATTTTAGAACAAATGAAAACTTTATATTTAAAGTTTACTTAACTAAAATATATGAAAAAAAACTAGCATTATTATTTTGCAATATAAGATCAGTCGATTAACTTAATAAGGGCAATAAAAATACTATTTTTCATCTATTCAGTTTGGATCTAAATTTAAACCACTCAATACTGTATTTTGAAATTCTTGAGCCCAATTAGTTGTTCAAGCTCATTTAACAATTCTTTTTTAATTGACACACAATATTTCGAATCTAATGGAAACTTGCCTGTCGCAGTTTCCGATTGATATTGAATCATAACTGGACATTTTCCTGGGTAGTTTTTTACTATTTCAGCAAGCTTCTCAAAATTTATTTGATGTTTGTTAGCTATAAGTAATTGTATATATTTAGCATATTGTGTCTGTACTTTATCAACAGCCTCAATACGCTCAACAACCACCTGCCATTGATCTCTAAAATCCTTTTTAACTTTACCAGTTACCACAACCACATTATCAGGTACCAATTGATCGCTATTTAAACTAAGATGTCTAGTAAATAATACTGCATCTATCTTTCTAATACTGTCTTCTATTAAAAAGCTAGCCATCGAACCTTGTTGTGTATTTCTGTATTCAATTTCAGTGATTAAACCAAGAATTCTTACCTCGCGATTTTTTCTAAACACAATCTTGTTAGGAAGTGTGCAAACAATAGATTTCAAATCAATCTTATACTCATCAGTTGGATGGCGATTCAAGTAATACCCCATAACTTCTTTCTCTAGCATGAGTATTTTCATAAAAGAAATATAATCACCCTTTAGATACTTTTTCTCATAATCCGTATGATTTTCAAGCTCTGAAAATAATCCACCTTGCCCCCTTGAAGAGTCATTTTGTCTTTGTTCAGCTTGTTTTAAGGCACTTGAATAGGTTTTGATTAATGTTGCTCTATCAACACCAAAAACATCAAAAGCACCACTATATATAAGAGCCTCTATGGTTCTTCGATTAATATATCTTCTCTCTATACGAAAACAAAAATCAAAAATATCTTTGTAGTTTCCATTTTTTTCACGTTCGGCCATCATTGCTTTTACAAATGCTTCACCGACACCTTTTATTGCGCCTAAACCATAAATTATTGACTTATTGTCTTTGATACTAAATTCATAATCTGACTGACATATATTTGGTGGATAAATTGTAAGCCCTATTTTTTTACATTCGCTAATCGTAAATGCTATTCGGTCAGTGTCATCCATGACTCCAGACAAAACTGCAGCCATAAATGGCGCAGGATAATGTGACTTAAGCCAAGCTGTTTGATATGATATATATGCATACGCTACAGAATGAGATTTATTGAAGCCATAACCTGAAAACGTGTCAATTAGATCAAAAATCTCATTTGCTTTTTTTTCCTTAATTCCTTTTTTAGAAGCACCATCGACGAAGACTTGTCGTTGTTTAGCCATTTCCTCAGGCTTTTTCTTGCCCATAGCACGACGCAATAAATCAGCACCCCCTAGGGAATATCCGGCCATCACTTGTGCTGATTTCATAACTTGTTCTTGGTACAGAAAAATACCATTGGTAGGCTTAAGTATTTCCTCTAGCATTTCATGTGGATATTTAACCCTAGCACCATGCTTCACATTAATATAATCATCCACCATTCCGGCATCTAAAGGACCTGGTCTATAAAGCGCTAACATTGCAACGATATCCTCAAAACAATCAGCTTGCAATTTATTTAAATAGCCCCGCATACCATCTGACTCGAGTTGAAAAACTCCAGTAGTATCACAACGCTGTAATAGCTTAAATACTTCCGGGTCATCAAGCTTTAACTTATCAATATCAATGAATTTGTTGCTTAATTCCTTTTGCTCAATTATTTTTACTGTTTTATCGATTACTGTAAGATTCGACAAACCCAAGAAATCAAACTTTACAAGACCTACAGCTTCTACATCATCTTTATCGAATTGAGAAACAACTACATCTTCTTCGTTAGGACCCTTGTATACAGGACAAAAATCACTAATTTTGCTTGGAGAAATGACTACACCTCCTGCATGAGTTCCAACATTACGAATTAAACCTTCTAGCTCTTTTGAGAAGTCAACTAGAGTAGTAACACTTTCTTCAGAATCATAACGTGATCTAAGTTCTGGAGAATCTTCTAAAGCCTTATCAAGAGTTATTCCGAGGTCATTTGGAATAAGCTTTGATATAGTGTCACAGAAACCGTAATTGTGTCCCAAAACTCTGCCCACATCCCTTACCACTCCTTTTGCGGCCATGGTGCCATAAGTTATAATTTGGGAAACCTTATCATAACCATATTTACCGGCTACATACGCAATGACCTCATCGCGTCTATCTGTACAAAAGTCAATATCAAAATCTGGCATCGAAATACGCTCAGGATTCAAGAAACGCTCAAACAAAAGTTCATGTTCGATTGGATCAACATTAGTTATTGATAAGGCCCAGGCAACTAAAGAGCCAGCCCCTGAACCCCTTCCAGGACCAACTGGAATGCCATTTTCTTTAGCCCACCTAATGAAGTCAGAAACAATCAGGAAATAGCCAGGGAAATTCATCTCTAAAATCACTGACAATTCAAAATTCAATCTTTCGAAATATAATTCCTCATCTACAGATAAATCTTTTAATTTTTCTTTAAGGCCGTTTATTGATTGTTCCTTAAAGTATTGTGCAACACTTAATCCTTTTGGAGTAGGAAAAACAGGTAAATAGTTTTTCTCAAATAATGAAAAATGAAGATTACACCTTTTTGAAATTTCTATTGTATTTAATAGTAATGAAGGTAGATCACTAAAAAGTTCATTCATTTGATTTGTACTTTTTAGATACTGTGATTCGCTAAAATTTTTTGATCGTCGTGAATCATCCAGGAGTTCGCCCTCAGCTATACAAATTCTAGCTTCGTGAGCTTGATAATCAATCTTGTGCAAAAACTGCACATCATTTGTTGCAATAATAGGAATATCTGTAGCTAAACCTAAATCTACTGCAAGCCCAAGGTGTTGTTCATCATTAGGTCGATCGGTTCTTTGTACAGCCATGTAAAAACGACTATCAAAAATTGATTTCCAATAAAGCGCTTTTTTTTCGGCAAGCTTTAACTCATTTTCTATAAGCAGCTGGCCTATATCAGAATCCACAGCTCTTGCAATCATAATTAAACCTTCATTATTCGAAATCAACTCTTCTTCACTTACAATTGGCCCGTCAAAGCCCTGTTGCCCAAGATAACCCTTTGAAATAATTTCAGATAGATTGAGATAACCCTGATGATTTTGACATAGCAAAATAACTTCATATGGGCCTAATTCAGAAGATACAGATATATTTGCACCAAAAATAGGTTTAACGCCTGACGATATAGATTTTTGATAAAACTTAATTGCTGAAAAAAGACTAAAATCATCGGTAAGTGCAACACAATCCATACCCAATTCTTTAACCTTTTCAATAAGTTTTGGTACACGAATCAAACTATTCTTAACAGAATATTCACTTTGACAATGTAAATGGACGAAGCCTGATGGTACCATACTAAAGAAAAAAATAATGACTTGATATAGACCTTATTTTACAAAATAAAGTTCTACAGAAAACTTGATTCATATAAATCAAGTTTCATTAATATCTTTATTTGATAATTAATGCAAATTAATGAATTTAATGCAGTTAAATTAAATGTTTTCAGCAGCTTTAATAATAGCTTGTGCTTTATCCATTGTTTCTTGCCATTCAGACTCTGGTACAGAGTCATAAACTATTCCCGCACCAGCTTGTACATAAAGTGTTTTATCTTTGATAACAGCTGTTCGGATTGCTATAGCTAAATCCATTCCACCATGCCAAGACAAATTGCCTATGGCACCTGAATATATATTTCTTTTTAAAGGCTCAACTTCATCAATAATTTCCATTGCTCTCACTTTTGGAGCCCCACTGAGCGTTCCAGCAGGAAATGTCGCTTTTAATACGTCCATTGAACTCATACCATTCTGAAGCTTACACTCAACATTTGAAACAATATGCATGACATGCGAATAACGCTCAATCAACATCTTATCAGTTAGTTTCACACTACCCGTTTTTGCAATTCTTCCAAGATCATTTCGCCCTAAATCAATAAGCATTAAATGCTCAGCAATTTCCTTTTTATCAGCTAATAATTCATTCTCTAATTTGAGATCATCCTCTCTATTTCTTCCTCGAGGTCGAGTACCTGCAATTGGCCTTACAGTAGCTACATTATTATTATCAACTCGAGTCAATATTTCGGGTGAAGAACCAACAATAAATATATCATCCAAATGTAAAAAATACATATATGGTGAAGGATTCAAAATTCTCAACTGTCTATATAGATCAATAGGATTAGCATGGAATTCACAACTCAAGCGCTGTGAAGGTACTACCTGCATAACATCTCCAGCAATTATATAACGCTGAATATCTTTAACAGAGTTTATAAAGTTTTCTCGACCAAAACTTGAAACAAAGTCATCCGATTTTATTGATGATTTAATACTAAATTCAAGTTCAAGTGGTTTTTTAATATTCTCTTCAATTGTGTTAAGATTTTCAATAGCATCTTCGTATTTTTGTTTAGCTGGATTAATATGAGTAATTAAGTGTAATTTGCTTGATAAGTTATCAAAAACCAATAGGTCATTTGACACCATAAGTACAATATCGGGAACATTTAACTCATCAGGCTTCTTTATATCCTTTAGTTTAGGCTCGATATAACGGATAATTTCATAACCGAAATAACCTACTAAGCCGCCATTAAAGTCAGGAAAACCATCTAATTTGGGTACATTAAATTTGTTTTGGTATTGATCAATCCACTCTAATGGATCGCTAACATCTTGTTGTTCTGTCAAAATACCATTTTTCTCAATATTAACTGTGTAGTTGTATACCTTAATTACAGTTTCAGCAGACAGACCTATAAATGAATACCTACCCCACTTTTCTCCACCTTGAACAGACTCTAAGAAGTAACTATAGGAATTATTACCAAGCTTCAAATAAAGAGCTAAAGCAGTGTCAGTATCAATAACAATCTCTTTAGAAATTGGTATATGATTAAAACCCTGATTAACTAGTTCTTTATATTGTGATTTCTTCATGGGTGCATTTTAAGGTGCCCAGATACAACAGGTTTATCTTAGTTGATTTTATATTATCTATACAACTGCAAAGGACATCCTAAAAAAAAACTCCTAAGATGCCACATTGCATTGATAAGTATTATTCTTGCTCTTGAGCTTCTACCTCACTTAACTGACTTGATAACTCTTGTTCAGCTTCTGTGATTTGCATTGTTTTTTCAGTAAGGCGCCTTCTAGCTTCTTGATGTTCCTTAAATCCCGTTCCTGCAGGAATAAGTCGGCCTACAATTACATTTTCTTTAAGACCTTTTAGGCCATCAACACGTCCGGTAATAGAAGCTTCAGTTAGCACCCTTGTAGTTTCTTGGAATGAAGCAGCTGAAATAAACGACTCAGTTGACAATGAAGCTTTAGTAATGCCCATTAATAATCGCTGATATTCTATTAATTCTTTACCTTGGGCTTTGAGCTGATTATTTGCTTCAATGATTCGAGCATATTCAACAGTTTCACCAGTGACATATGTTGAATCACCATTATCAAGTATTTCTACTTTTCTAAGCATTTGCTTGATGATAACTTCGATATGTTTATCTGAAATTTTAACACCTTGAAGACGATAAACGTTTTGAACCTCCCTAACAATATAATTTGATAATGCTTCAACACCTAATAATCTTAAAATATCATGAGGATTAGAGGGTCCATCTGAAATAACATCACCCTTCTCAACTGTTTCACCATCAAATACGTTAATTACTCTCCATTGATGAATCATCATTTCAGTTACTTTTCCATCCTCACTTGTAATTATAAGTCTAGATTTTGATTTGGTTGGTTTACCAAAACTCACAACACCTGAACATTCTGCAAGAATGGCATGATCTTTCGCTTTACGTGCCTCAAAAAGATCAGCAACACGAGGTAATCCACCAGTTATATCACTTGTTTTTGAAATATCCTTTGGAATCTTAGCAAGTATTTCTCCCGCCTCAATTAACTGACCATCTTCTAAATGAATTTTCACACCTGACGGCAGGTAATGAGTTGACAAAATAAGTTTTTTATTTTTTTTATCAATTAGTTTGATCATTGGCTTCATATCTTTAGCAGAAGCCGGTCTTTCACCTTCATCAATGACTTCATTGAAACCTAAGCCTGTTAATGGATCTGTGCCTTTTAAAACAGTTATACCATCAGAAAAATCAACAAAAGATATTCGACCAGAGTTTTCAGCAATAATTGGATGGGTATGTGGGTCCCAATCTGCAATTTTGTCTTGTGCTTTAACTTTACCCCCATCTTTAAAATGTACCATTGCTCCATAAGGTAAGTTATAGCGCTCTTTTTCTTGGCCTACTTCATTTCGAATAGAGGCTTTTGATGATCTTGAAATAACAACTAAATCGCCATTAGTGTTCGTTATAGATTTCATATTCTCAAAATGAACAACTCCATCTGTGTTAATAACAACACTATTAACTGCTGTGGAAGCACTTGCTGCACCACCAATATGAAATGTTCTCATAGTTAATTGAGTTCCAGGTTCACCAATTGACTGTGCTGCAATAACACCAACTGCTTCACCAACACCAATCATGTGTCCTCGTGCCATATCATTTCCATAACAAGAAGCACAAACGCCATAAGAAGTTTCACAAGTAATCGCAGAACGGACTTTAATTGATTCAATACCTATTTCATCAATCTTATCCGAGTCACTTAATGAAATTAAGTGTCCTTTCGGCAAGAAAATCTCTTGAGAATTTGTCAAAAATATATCTTCTGCAACTATTCTGCCTACAACAGTTTCTCCCAATGTTTGGACAACATTACCGCCATCAATTGCGGCTTTCATAATTAAGCCATTTTGAGTCTCGCAATCTTCTTCAGTGATTACTAAATCTTGACCAACATCGACTAGTCTTCTTGTTAAATAACCTGAATTAGCAGTTTTCAATGCTGTATCAGCCAAACCTTTTCTTGCACCGTGAGTTGAAATAAAGTATTGCATATTATTCAGACCTTCACGGAAATTACTTGTAATTGGAGTTTCAATAATTGAACCGTCTGGTTTTGCCATTAAACCGCGCATTCCAGCCAGCTGCCTTATTTGAGCTGGTGAACCTCTGGCGCCAGAATCCGCCATCATATATATAGAGTTAAATGATGGTTTTCTTTCCTTATTACCTTCAGCATTAGTCATTTCTTCATAACCAACCTTATCCATCATGGCTTTTGCAACCTCTTCGGAGGTACGAGACCAAATATCAATTACTTTATTATAGCGTTCACCATTCGTTAGAACACCAGAAGAAAATTGCTGCTGCACATATTTTATTTGTGAATTAGCGTTTTCAATCATTTCGTTTTTTTCTTGGGGAATGATCATATCGCTTGAACATATCGAGATACCAGATTTTGTTGAGTAATGAAAACCTAAATACATCATTTGGTCAGCGAAAATAACTGTTTCTTTTAATTCTTGAGTGCGATAACAAACATGGATTAAATTAGAAACAACCTTTTTCGATAATGCCTTATTAATCAAATCGAAAGACAATCCTTTTGGCAAGATTCTCGAAAAAATAGCACGGCCTACAGTTGTATCGATAATTCTCTTTGTTTTTGGTTCAAAGCCAGATCCAATTTTTTTATAATCTTGAATTCGTAGTTTTATTTTTGCATGCAAAGAGATCAATTCAAGATCAAAGGCATTTTTTACTTCATTTGCATTGGCAAAAATCATGCCTTCGCCCTTTTGATTTATCATCTCTCGAGTCATATAGTAAAGGCCTAAAATAACATCTTGAGACGGAATAATAATTGGATCACCACTTGCCAAATGAAGAATGTTGTTTGAAGCTAACATCAAAGTTCTAGCTTCAAGCTGCGCCTCTTCTGAAAGCGGGACGTGAACGGCCATTTGATCGCCATCAAAGTCTGCATTAAAGGCAGTACAAACTAGAGGATGTAATTGTATAGCTTTACCTTCTATAAGAAGTGGCTCAAATGCTTGTATACCTAAACGATGAAGTGTAGGAGCACGATTTAATAGTACTGGATGCTGATGAACAACTTTTTCTAGAATATCCCATACTTCTGGTACTTCACTTTCAACCAACTTCTTTGCAGCTTTAATAGTAGATGCTTGCCCACTTAGTTGTAATCGATTATAAATGAATGGCTTGAAAAGCTCGAGCGCCATCTTTTTAGGTAATCCGCACTGATGGATTTTAAGATAAGGACCACAAACAATCACAGAACGACCGGAATAGTCGACTCGTTTTCCAAGAAGATTCTGACGAAAACGACCTTGCTTTCCCTTAATCATGTCAGCAATCGATTTAAGTGGTCTTCTGTTATTTCCCATTACAGCACGACCTCTACGACCATTGTCAATCAAAGAATCGACTGCTTCCTGGAGCATTCGCTTTTCGTTGCGAACAATTATCTCTGGAGCATCCAATTCCAATAAACGGGAAAGACGATTATTTCTGTTAATAACTCTTCGATATAAATCATTTAGATCTGAAGTTGCGAATCTCCCACCATCTAAAGGCACTAAAGGCCTCAAATCAGGAGGTAGTATAGGAAGAACTTCCATTATCATCCATTGTGGCTTATTCCCAGATTGAATCAATGAATCGACCAATTTAAGTCGTTTATTTATTTTCTTTAATTTAGTCTGTGATTTAGTGTTAAGCGCATCCTCACGTAAATTTGCCGCCTCTTTTTCAAGTTGAACATCCTTTAATACATCTTGAATAGCCTCTGCCCCCATTTTTGCAACAAACTCATCCTCTCCATACTCATCTAATGCATCGAAATACATTTCTTCAGTAAGGAGTTGTTTATTATTAAGCGGCGTATTTCCAGCATCAGTAACTAGAAAAGCTTCAAAGTACAGCACTCTTTCAATATCCTTAAGAGACATATCCAACAATAAACCTAATCGTGATGGCAATGATTTTAAGTACCAAATATGAGCTATAGGGGCAGCCAACTCGATGTGACCCATACGCTCACGACGAACTTTTGAGAGTGTTACTTCAACACCACATTTTTCGCAAACAACATTACGAAATTTCATTCTTTTGTACTTTCCGCAAAGACACTCAAAATCTTTCATTGGACCGAAAACTTTCGCACAAAATAAACCTTCTCTTTCTGGTTTAAAAGTTCGATAATTAATAGTTTCAGGCTTTTTTACTTCACCATAAGACCATGAGCGAATTTTTTCAGGAGAAGCTAAACCAACCCTAATCGAATCAAAATATTGTTCTTTATTTTGCTGTTTTAAAATTTGTAATAAATCTTTCACGTGACTCTCCTAATTAATATTGCTCTAGTTCAACATCAATTCCTAGTGAACGAATCTCTTTCACTAGAACATTGAATGACTCCGGCATAACTGAATCAGTTCGGTTTTCTCCGTCAACAATGTTCTTATACATTTTTGCTCTACCTCCCACATCATCGGACTTAACTGTTAGCATTTCGCGAAGTGTATAAGCTGCACCATAGGCTTCCAATGCCCACACCTCCATTTCACCAAAACGTTGTCCACCAAATTGTGCCTTTCCACTTAGAGGTTGTTGAGTAACCAGTGAGTATGGTCCAGTCGAACGTGCATGCATTTTATCGTCAACTAAATGATTCAGCTTTAACATATGCATATAGCCAACTGTCACTTCACGATCAAACGGATTACCTGTGCGACCATCAAACAATTGAACTTGACCATTTTCAGGCAAACCAGCCATCTTTAATAGTAATCTAATTTCTTCTTCTTTAATTCCATCAAAAACTGGTGTTGCCATCGGGACGCCAGAACGAAGGTTTTTAGCTAATTCAAGTATTTCATCATCTGTAAATGATTTAAAATCTTCACTTTTTCCATAACTGTTATAGATTTCATCTAATAACTTGCGCAGTTCTGAAATTGTATTTTTTTGGTGTTGGTCTAAAAGATTGCCAATCTTATAACCTAGCCCTTTAGCGGCCCAGCCTAAATGCACCTCTAAAACTTGTCCGATATTCATACGCGAAGGAACCCCTAATGGGTTTAGGACAATATCAACAGGCGTGCCATCAGCTAGATATGGCATATCTTCTACCGGAGAAACTCGCGATATAACGCCTTTATTACCATGACGCCCTGCCATCTTATCACCAACTTGAAGTGTTTTGCGTGTTGCTACATAAACCTTCACCATTTTCAGCACTCCAGGTGGAAGTTCAGCGCCTTCATTAATTTTAACTTTTTCTTGTTCAAAGAATTTTTCAAACTCTTCCTGTTTGATTTTAGATTGCTTAATAAGCGCTAAAACTTCTTTATTTACACTGGAGTCTTCAACTTTAATTTTAGCAAGATCACTATTCTCAACTTTATTAAGCAACTTAGAATTTAGTTTTTCACCAGCTTTAATCGCTCCAATTGATTTACTTAATTTATGACCAGAAAGTTTTGTGCGAATTCGACGAAAAATATCACCATCAATGATATTAAACTCATCATCAATATCTTTTTTAATTTGCTCTAATCGTTCTTCATCAATCATTACAGCTCGAGTATCTTTTTCAACTCGGTCACGTGTAAAGATTTGAACATCAATAACAACTCCTGACTTTGCCCCACCCATACGCAATGAAGTATCTTTCACATTATTGGCTTTTTCTCCAAAAATTGCACGTAACAGTTTTTCTTCTGGCGAAAGCACAGTCTCACTCTTAGGTGTAACCTTTCCTACAAGAATATCTCCACCCTTAACTCTAGCGCCAACATAAACAATACCAACCTCGTCTAGTTTGGATAAAGCTGACTCACTAACATTTGGAATATCAGCAGTAATTTCCTCCGCACCGAGCTTTGTATCTCTTGCATATGCAGTCAATTCTTCTATATGAATTGATGTGTATCTGTCTTCATGTACAATTTTTTCAGAAACCAATATGGAATCCTCAAAGTTGTAGCCATTCCATGGCATGAAAGCAATCATCATGTTTTGGCCCAGGGATAATTCGCCCATATCCGTTGAAGGACCATCTGCTAATACATCACCGGCTGAAACTCTATCGCTTGGCTTCACAAGTGGTTTTTGATTAATACATGTATTCTGATTAGATCTTGAATATTTAATTAAACTATAAATATCAACACCTAATTCTCCTGCTTTGGTTTTCTTAGAGTCTACCCGAATCACTATCCTTGAAGCATCCACAGTTTCTACAATTCCATCATGGTCAGCAATAACACAAACACGCGAATCTGTTGCAACAACTCTTTCGATACCCGTGCCAACCAAAGGTTTCTCTGCACGAAGAACTGGAACTGCTTGTCTTTGCATATTAGAACCCATCAAGGCACGGTTAGCATCATCATGCTCAAGAAAGGGAATTAAAGATGCTGCTACAGAAGATATTTGTTTTGAATCTATATCAATTAATGTTACTTCTAACTTATCAACTAATACAAATTCATTCTTATGGCGACAAGAAATCAGATCACCAATCAAACGATTGTTTTTATCAACTGTCGAATTTGCTTGAGCAATAGTATGTCCAATTTCATCAATTGCTGAAATGTATATAATCTCATCTGTTACCAAACCATCTTTTACAACTTGATATGGCGTTTCCAAAAAACCATACTCGTTAGTTTTTGCATAAACAGAGAGCGTATTGATCAAACCAATATTGGGGCCTTCAGGAGTTTCAATTGGACACAATCGTCCATAATGAGATGGATGAACATCTCGCACCTCAAAACCAGCTCGCTCACGAGTCAAACCCCCAGGTCCTAAAGCTGAAATTCGACGTTTATGAGTTACACCAGATAGAGGATTAACCTGATCCATAAATTGAGACAGCTGAGAAGATCCAAAAAACTCTCTAACAGCAGCTGAAACCGGTTTAGAATTAATTAAATCTTGGGGAGTTAATTCATCAGTTTCGGCTAAATTTAGGCCCTCTTTTACCGCCTTCTCCACACGAATTAATCCAATTCTAAATTGGTTTTCAATCATTTCACCAATCGCTCTAACACGCCTATTAGCAAGAGTATCAACATCATCAACAACATCATTTCCATTTTTGATGTCAATTAACTTCTTAATAACATTGACAATATCATCATGTGTTAATACAACTTCACCAGTTTCAACTTTCAAACCTAAACGTCTATTCAACTTCATACGACCAACAGCGGACAAGTCATAACGGTCATTACTGAAAAATAAATTTGAGAAAAGTGAATTTACCGCATCTTCAGTTGCTGGCTCTCCTGGACGCATAACATGATAAATAGACATCCGTGCCTC
>CAZSHL010000005.1:0-25462 GCA_964606585.1 uncultured Piscirickettsiaceae bacterium | reverse complement strand
AATCCATTGTAAGAATTGACCGTAGAACATGCCACGGCTGTAATTTCTGATCCATGCTTAATCAAACCACCTACCGCATGGTAGGCGGCTTCGGCAAACTTACCGTCCTTACCCTCAAATATATTTTTATTACTTGACGTGCTTGTTAAGCTGAAATTAATATGGGCTCCTGAACGCCAATCCCCAATAGTTGGTTTTGGCATAAAGGTAATAAACATGCCGTGTTTTTTAGCCACCTCTTTAAGCAAAACTCTTAAAAATACAAGACGGTCAGCCATTTGAAGTACATTTGTATAAGTAAAATCCAATTCAAACTGTGAATATGCGCCCTCTGCAACAACATCCTTTATACCCCAATCAAGCTCATTGAGTATGTCAATCAGTTCTCCTAAAAAACCCATAGAATCAATACTATATTCAACATCATATCCAAAGGCTTGACGTCTAGGCCTGACACCCTCTCCAGGCGCAGGATCATCATCAATCGCTTTTACCGGTTGGCCATTTTCCCATCGCATTGCGATAAATTCAGGTTCAATACCACAATAGGCTTTATAACCTTCATCTGCAGCATTTTTTACCGCTCTTTTTAATGCTTGACGAGGGCACAAATTGTAGGGTTTGTCTTGCCACCATAAATCTGAAAAAACCCAGGCACAAGATTTGTCCCAAGGACAAATTATCAAACTATCTAGGTCTGGAACAGGAATTTGATCGGAATCGTTGGGTCCTAATTCCGGCACAAAAGAGACAGAATGTACTGCAAATTGAGGACCTTTTCCAGCACATAATGCTTCAAATTCAGAGACCGGAATAGGTTTAGTTTTAGGAATGCCAAGTAAGTCTATCCAACAAGAAAGTATGTACTTCACACCTGCTTTTTCAAGTTGCGACTTGGCTTGATTAACGCGCCCTTTATCTGGTAAAGCCTCAGAAATTGTTGTTGGATATAAGTTTGCCATTTAGATCTCCTTTTGGGGTATAGTTTGCAAAAAAAATCACTATACCACATAATGATTAATTATTTTTTTGATAATAGTTAGAGATCTTTGTTGATGAAAAGCACTGATAATAGAAAGAGTACCAACTTACATGGGTTTAAAGGCCATAGCCAAGTTCCATCAAAAGAGATTGATGATGAAATAACACGTGTTGGGCCAGGAACACCTGCTGGGGAATACCTGAGGCATTTTTGGCATCCAGTCTTTATCTCTTCAGAGCTAGCCGATCTACCTGTTGCAATAAAATTACTTGGAGAGGAGCTTGTACTTTTTCGCGACAAAAGTGATCGCATAGGTCTAGTTCATAAACATTGTCCACATAGACAAGCTTCTTTGGAATTTGGAATATGCCGTGAAGAGGGTATTCAATGTTGCTACCATGGATGGCACTTTGATGTTGATGGAACAATAATTGAAGTTCCAGGTATAGACAAGCACTTGGCTGAGGCTATCAAAAAGAAAGTTACTCTGGGCGCCTATCCTACCATTGAATTTAAAGGATTAATTTTCGCTTATCTAGGCCCGATAGATAATAAACCAGAGTTTCCAATGTATGACAGTTTTGATTTTGAAGGAATGGAAATGGTACCATATAAAGCACCATTTAACTGTAATTGGTTACAAGTCCTCGATGCTATTGTTGACCCGATACATACTGCATTTCTTCATTCCAATATGAGTCGTCAACAATTTTCAGAGGGTTTTGGAGAGGTTGGCCAAATTGATTTTTTTGAACGTGATTGTTGGATTTTAGGATGCAATACAAGAAGAGTTGGCAATAATATATGGTTTCGAATTAACGAAATTGTATTACCAAACTTTACTCAAGCAGGTGCGGCCTTCAGAGCTGATGGCACAAAACAAATTTATTATGGTCGTAGTTCATTCACTCGCTGGGTTGTGCCAATTGATGACGAAACTACTATCTGTTATGCTTGGGCAAACTTTGGTGAACGTGGCGACCCTCAAGCCTACAATACACCTGAAGGTCCTGAACTCATTGAACAAGGTGAGGTTTTTGACAGAACTTATGAACAGAGGCAAAGATTTCCTGCAGACAGAGAAGCATGCGAAGGAATTGGTCCTATAAATATTCATAAAAATGAAAACCTAATTCAAAGTGATCAGGGTGTTGCAATGATGCGTCATCGATTAAGGGAGCAAATTAGAGCTGTAAGTGCTGGTGAGAAACCACTTATGGCCTCCAATATTTCTGGTATGCCTATTCCTACTTATGGTGGTGACTCTGTTATAACTATTCCAAAAAAAGATAATCACGAATCCAACTTACTCAGTAAACTTGCGCATGAATTTGTTGACATTCAATTTCAAGTTGATGGAAAATCAGAACAGGATAGAATAGAAATTGTTACTGCGAAATTAAAGGAAATACAATCAAAATATCATTCAACATAGATTAACTAATTATTAGACTTGTTATGCAAAAAAACGAAAAAATTATAGTGCATTTTAAAAGTAATCATGCAGATTCTAAGTCTTTCCCTCCAACCAAAGAAGGTGAAGCTGTTTTTGCTCTTACTAAAGATAGGTTTAATGATGCTCTTGAAAGATTTCCAGACCTGAAAGGAAAAATAGAACCTGTTTTTGACTGGGATTTGGATAACTTCTATGAATCGATGAAGACTGCCGAGGTACTTGTATGTTGGGATCTTCCAACAGATAACCTTGCTGAGATTGCACCCAAGCTTCGTTGGATTCATATTATTGGAGCTGGTATTGAGCATCTTTGTCCGATGGATTGGGTCCCTAAAAATGTTTCTGTAGTAAACAACAGAGGTGCACATGCTGCCAAAGCTGGTGAATTTGGACTCATGAGTATACTTATGCTTCACACTCATATCCCACAGGTTGTTTCTAACCAACTAAATAATCATTGGGAGTCTCTCTATTCAACTCCAATTAAAGGAAAAACTATTTTAGTTATTGGAGTTGGTAGTATTGGACACTCTGTGGCTAAGCATTGCAAAATGCTAGGCATGAATGTGATTGGTGTGAGTCGTCATGGTAAGACCTTGGAATCGGTCGATGAAGTCTTTGAGACTAACTCTCTAGATAGAGTTTTGCCGCGTGCTGATTATATATTTATTTCAATACCTAATACTCCCGAAACGTCTAACTTGATCAATAGAGAACGTCAAAGCTTGATGAAACCGGGCGTCGGTATCGTTAATGTTGGTAGAGCGGCTACTATGGACTATGAAGCTCTGCAAGACAATCTCGAGTCAGGGCATATTGCAGCAGCCATTCTTGATGTTTTTGATCCTGAACCTTTGCCGACTGATTCAGCTTTGTGGAATACACCAAATCTTATTATTATGCCCCATATTTCTGCAGATGATGGAGACACGTATATTCCACTAACTATGGATTTATTCTTGTTGAATATGCGCAATTATCTAGCTGGCAAGAAGCTCAAAAACCTTGTTAAGCCAGATTTGGGATATTAATGTGAATGAACAAATAAAAACTATTTTGTCTGACTTTTTGGAAGAAAGAGTACCAGCTCATGGATTACCTGCAGCTGCCTATAATGATTCTAACTTTTGGGAAATCGAAGGCCAAACAATATTTACCCAAAATTGGGTTTTTGTAGGCTTTGCACATAGTCTAGAAAAACCTGGTGACGCTCTTCCAATAACTATAGCTAATCAACCGATATTACTTATTAAAAATACCTCTAATGAAATTAAAGCGTTTCATAATGTTTGCAGACATAGATGTCTCAAATTAGTCGATGAGCCAAAAAATGTTGGCACAATGTTAGGTTGCCCCTACCATGCGTGGACTTATAATTTAGATGGCGAGTTATGCGCAACACCATTTTTTGGAGGAAAGGAACATCAAACTAAAGGCTTTGATCTATCAAAACATGGCCTAAAGCCTGTAAGAATAAGTATATGGCATGACTGGATCTTTATTAATCTTAGTGATAATGCTCCGGAGTTTATACAATATGCTGCCCCATTAATTAAATATTTTGAGGATATCAATTTTGAACAGGTTGAACCAGTTGCAACCTTAGATTTTGGCAATATTCAAACTAACTGGAAATTTCTTATGGAAAACTATATTGAACCATACCATGTTCAGTTTGTTCATAACAAAACGACTAACCAGCCATTGGAAGATCACTACACTATAGTCGACGGCATCTGCCTTGGGAGCGCTATCGAATTAGAGGAAAAAGATAAAGTTGAGGGAAGTCTATCTGTTAGCTCTCGCTATCTGACACTTTTCCCTAACTTTATTATTGGGCGTTACTTTCCTGACCAAATTGGAGTGCACTTAAACCTCCCAGTTGACTCAGGACAAACCCAGCAGAAAAGAGTTATCTATACAACCGAAGGTCAAACACTTTCAAATGAAGAGTTAGCATCCCTGAAAGAATTATGGTGGGATGTACACAAAGAAGATCATGCAATGTGTGAAAGATTACAGCTTGGTCGGTCATCTCCTGTAGCTGAAAATGGTGGTTTTTTATCACCTTACTGGGAAGATAGTGTACTTAAATTTCAAAAGTTGGTAGCGGAAGCTGTATTAAAATCATATAAAAGTAATTAATGGAGGAGACATGACAACAGTAGGCAAAGATAACGGCTATAGATTAGCACACACTATGATTAGAGTGCTAGATCTTGAAAAATCAATCAGTTTTTATTGTGACATTTTAGGTATGCATGTTTTAAGGCGAACCGATTATCCTGGAGGTCGATACACCAACGCATTTGTTGGTTATGGGCCAGAGATAGAATTTCCGGCTCTAGAACTGACCCATAATTGGGATCAAGAAGAACATTATGATAAAGGTAATGGTTGGGGTCATATTTGTATTGAAACGCCAAATGTTTATCAGGCTGTAGAAGACCTTGAAGCTCAGGGTGCAAAGATAATTAGTCCTGCTAAACCGATGAATGCAGGCACACGTATCCTAGCATTCATTGAAGATCCAGACGGTTATGTTGTGGAGCTTAATGAAAAACTCAAGCTGGAGCAATAATTAACCATGGGTAATAAACCAAAGTTGTATAAATTTTCCGATATAGAGCACCGTCTCCATACTCTTGAACCCGGAAAAAGTTATATAAAACCTTTCGTCACGAGTTCTGTTAGCGACACTATGTGTGGTGGATTAAATTTTTTAAACCAAGTATCAGTCCCTTGGGACCTAACTTGCGATGAAATTATTTATTGTATGGAAGGTACATTTCGATTAACTTGCGACGGTGAGTCTTACGTATGCTCACCAGGAGACGTTTTATATATCCCTCGCGATAACAAAATTGCTTACGAATGCGATGAAAAGTGTGTCATATTTTATGCCGCTTACCCTCATGACTGGAAGCAGCAAGCTGGCATTACATTCGTACCTGGAATAGATCCGGAAGATATGCCTCCTATTGAAAATTAGGAATTAACTGTACTTCTTCCCCCATCTCTCTAGGCTAAATGTTGCTAGTAATATAATTAGCATTCCTATCCACTGAAAATAGCCGAGCACATTTCCTAACAGAACAACACCAAGAATGATTGTAAATACTGGCTCCATATACATTACATTAGCTGTGCGGACAGGGCCAATTTTTGCAATCGAATTAAAGAAAAAATAGAAACCACCGCTCATACCTATTGCTGAAAGCATACTCCACATTAACATGTCTAGTGTGATTGATACTATGGGTCCTGTAGTGTATATAAAATATATCAGTAAAAATACGATGGAAGGCAAAATTGTAATATATTTAACCAGCCCCCATCCCGGCTCTACACTCTCATGACGAGAAAGAATGTTAACGCTTACTTGAGCAACTGAAGCGACTAAACCCCAAAAAATCCCCCACAAATTCCAGTCAGTGTAGTCACCTTGAACCATGACCCAAATACCCAACAAAGAGACAAGAAGTGCTATAACTGAAAATACATCAACAGTTCTACTCTTAATCAATGAGTTAGCAAAAAAAGTAATAATTGGAAATGTATAAATCACAACTACAGCCAAACTCAGTGGTATAAGTTTTATTGAGTACATATATGAGGCGATAAATAGAGCCTGCAATATACTAATCGCAACCAGTCTTGCATTAATTTTTTTGGTTTTGTGTATTTTAGGCGCTCTGTCTAAAATACTAGAAAACGAAAGTGCGCTGATATAGCGAATACTAAGCAACAAAAAGACACTACCTCCAGCCTGGTAAAAGTACGGCACCATAGCAGCTGCAAGTGAAAAGAACAAGGCCGCTAGAATTGCCGATAGCACGCTTTTAGTTAGGTTAATATTCATTTAAAGAACACACTTGAGATAAGAATCTGCATTTTATAGCCCATTAAGAGTAAACGTCAAGAACTATACTTGTTTACGAAAAAGCTGTTGCTTTAAATAACCAGGCCTATTTGTGGTAATTGAGGCTGTTCCCCATTGGAGTAATTTCTTAGCAATGGCAATATCATCAACAGTCCAAGAATGGTATTCGAAGCCTGCCTGAACGATAATGTCAACGAGTTTTTTTGAATGTATATTGTTCGAACCCAACCCGTCAGCCTTAATATTGTTTAAGCAGTCCAGCAAATCATTGTTAGCAACTGGTGATGCAACATCATATAACCAGTTTGCTTTGATATTTGGAACAATGGCTTTAAAGGCTTTAATTACATCAGAATCAAAGGAAATGATTGAAATCTGCTCTTTATTGAGATTTGAATTTAATATCGTTGTTATAAGTGCTGGAACAATTTCAGGACCACATTTCACCTCAATATAGATAACCTTATTTTCAGGTATCGTTTTAATAACATCAGCAAGCAAGGGAATCGAGTGTGATGGTATATTATCAAATTGAAAAGATGTGTCTAAACTAGAGAGTTCTGCATAACTACTTTCTGAGACAATCAGTTTTTTGCCACAAGTACGCTCTGTATCTTCGTCATGCATACATACTATCTGATTATCCTTGGTTAGACGAAAATCACCCTCAATGGCATCGGCATTTTGTAGCCAGGCTAGACGAAAAGCTTCAAGGGTATTTTCAGGCGCTTCTTTGGAAGCACCTCTATGGGCAACAATCATTTACAACTCTCAATAAATTAAACCATTATAAGTGCTGAAAATTAATCCAGTCTTAAAATGTTATTATTGAAATGTTAATTGATTTGTTTTTATTTAGAATAAAGATACCGCTAATTCCATCCAGTAGCTTGGCATCAAACCTAAAACAAAAATTAGAATGCCATTTATCGAGAGTACCAAGTGCATATCTATGGATGTAGATACTTTAATATCTTTTTGTGGCTCATCAAAATACATCGTTTTGATAATTTGAAGATAGTAATAGGCACTAATCACGGCAAAAACAACTGCTGCAATAGCCAAATAAACATAGCCCGCTGATACAACTTGCTGAAGAATAAATAGTTTAGAGTAGAAACCTATAAATGGTGGTACGCCGGCCATAGAAAGCATTACAATTAAAAGGATCAGTGCAAACCATGGAGAACTCTTGCTCAGTCCTCTAAAGTCAGAAATTTTGTCAGACTCATAGCCTTTCTTATTGAGCGTAATAATGCAACCGAAAGCCGCCAAACTCATCAAAACATAAGCTAGTACATAAAAAACAGCTGCACCATAACCTTCGACCATCCCCGTTACAAAACCAAGTAGCACAAAACCTACATGAGAAATAGTGGAATAAGCCAGCATGCGTTTGATGTTTGTTTGTAATAGTGCAACAACTGCACCAATGGCAATAGATAAAATTCCCAGGATCATAAATAGGTCTGCCCAATAGGCTTGAAATTCTCCAAGACCATCTATTAAAAGTCTCACTAACATTGCTGTAGCTGCAATCTTAGGTACAGTTGAAAGGAACATTGTGACAGAGGTTGGGGCGCCATGATAAACATCTGGAACCCACATATGAAAAGGAACAGCGCCGAACTTAAAGGCAACACCGATAACCAAGAATACCAAACCAAAGTTTAGGATTAATATCTGTTCTGAAATTAAATTTGAAATCATTGCAAACGATGCAATGTCAGCAATATTCAAGCTTCCCGTTACACCGTAAATCATTGACATACCATAAAGCAATAAGCCTGAGGCTATTGCACCCAGAACAAAATACTTTAGTGCAGCTTCGACTGCAACTGCTCGGTCTCTGGCCATCGCTATCAAAGTATATAAAGATAGCGACATAATTTCCAAGCCTAAGTAGATTGTCAACAAGCTATGAGCGGAAGCCATCACCATCATGCCAAGAACTGAAAGAAGAACTAAAATAAAATATTCGCCCTTCAATAAACCATGAACACTCAGATAGAAGCGCGAATAGATCATAGCAACAATCGTAAAACCAACAATGAATACCTTAAATGAGGACGCAATACTATCAAGTACGAAAGTACCATAAAAAATAACTGAAGACATACCGACCAAGTCAACAGCAAGGAAACCTGTAATAGCTAGTGCAGCGATGCTTAAGTAGTATGTTAAGTTCTGGAAACGATCAGAAAGAAACAAGTCTAGCAATAAAATAACGGAAATGGCACCAAGCAAAAATAACTCTGGAAGAGCGAAACACAAGTCAGCAATATTGAATTGATAATCTATCATAATGGTGACATAATTTTGGTTGTTAATGCTTGCTCTAATAGGTTGACAATTGACAAATGCATCACTTCAACCAATGGTTGAGGGTAAACACCTAACAATAGAACTAAAAAGGCAAGTGAAGCTAAAACGCATAATTCCCTGGCATTTATATCGCTCAATGTAGCGACATCAGAGTTAACTATAGGACCCCAAAAAACTCTCTTTACCATCCACAAAGTATATGCGGCACCAACGATTAAAGTCATTGCTGCTAGGAAAGCAAACCAGAAATTCGCCTGAAGAGAACCTAAAATTACCATGAACTCGCCTACAAATCCCGAGGTGCCTGGAAGTCCAGCATTTGCTAATGCAAACAAAACTGCAAAACCTGTAAACTTAGGCATAGAATTAATCACTCCACCATAACTAGAAATTTCCCTTGAATGTAGTCTGTCATAAAGAACACCTACCACCAAGAACATCGCAGCTGAAATGAAACCATGAGAAATCATCTGAATCATGGCGCCTTCAAGACCAAGATAGGCTCCCTCAATGGAGCCGATGATTTGACCATCTGAATTCATCTCGACAATTGAAAATAAAGCAAAAAGTCCTAGAGTGACGAAGCCCATGTGTGAAATAGAAGAATAAGCAATAAGCTTCTTCATATCTCTTTGAACGAGCGCAACAAAACCAATATAGACAATTGCAATTAAAGAAAGTGCGATTACAATACTTGCAAATTCTGATGAGGCATCTGGTGTAATGGGCAATGAAAGACGAAAGAAGCCATAACCACCCATCTTTAACATAATTGCAGCTAGAATAACCGAACCACCTGTTGGAGCCTGTACATGAGCATCTGGTAGCCAAGTATGGACTGGAAACATTGGCACCTTTACTGCAAAGGCCAAAAAGAATGCCCAAAAAATCCAACTCTGTTCGGTTAGACTTAGTGGTAATGCATTGAGCGAAGATAGTGAAAATGAGTCACCCTGATTGTACATATAGATTAGTGATATCAACATGAATACTGAACCAAGAAACGTATACAAGAAAAACTTGATTGCTGCATAGACTCTATTTTGACCTCCCCAGATGCCAACAATTAAGAGCATCGGTATCAGGGAAGCCTCCCAAAACACATAGAACAATATCGCATCTAGTGAAGAAAATACACCAATAATGACTCCCTCCATAATAAGGAAGGCCGCCATGTACTCAGCCACCCTACTTTTAATCACTTCCCAACCAGCCACAATAACTATAACGGTTGAAAAAGTAGTAAGTATTATGAGTGGCATAGAAATACCATCAACTCCGATATGGTAGTTGATATTGAAATAACTAATCCAAGGTGTTTTTTCGACAAACTGCATAGCTGCAATTGATGAATCAAAACCCGTCCATAGTTTTAGAGATAACGCAAAAACAACCAAAGCAAATACAAGACTTACCCAACGAACAATAGACTTTCTGTTGTTTCCTATTACAAGGGTCGCGATACCGCCGAATATTGGCATCCAAATCAAGAGACTGAGTAATGATTCCATACTATGACCCTAAAAATATAAGTGGATTATTTCCTGAAAAAAGAACCCAAGTTAGAACAAGCATCAAACCAACTATCATAAAAAATGCGTAATGATAAAGATAGCCAGTCTGAATCGGCCTTATAACTGAACCAACAAAACGAGTAAGCCTAGCACTTCCATTTACCACAAGTTCGTCAATAATTGCCATATCAGATATTCGCCAAAGAATCTCACCCAGCTTTCTAGAACCTCGAACAAAAATAATTTCATTTAAACAGTCAAAGCCATAAAGAGATTCTAAAACGTAGTTAATTCTGTAGAAGCGCTTTTGAATAAATGCTGCCCAGTCTGTGCGGTAAAGTGAAAACACCCATGCTGCTGCAGAACCTCCAATCATCATCCAAAATGGCACTGTAGCAACTGAATGTGTCATTAAGCTAAAGGCAGAATGGAAATGATGTTTTAGAGAGTTCACAGATTGATGAACGCTATCATTGATATAGATTGAATTTTCCAACCAACCTGTAAATAGCATCGGCTCAATAGTGAAGTATCCGATAACTACAGAAGGTATAGCCAGCATAACAAGGGGGACAGTTATCGATGGTGCAGTTTCATGTAAATGTTTTTCAGTATGCGAATCTAGTCGTGACTCGCCATGAAATACAATAAAGAACATACGTAGAGAATAGAACGCGGTCACAAAAACCCCTGCAACAACTGCAAAATAAACCCACTCAGAAAATGGCAGATTTGAATAATGAACCGCTTCAATAATCATATCTTTAGAATAAAAACCAGCAAAACCTGGGAAACCGATCAAAGCTAAAGTTCCTACAAGTGAGGTGAAATAGGTTATCGGCATTTTTCTTCTGAGTGCGCCCATTTTACGGATATCCTGTTCATGATGCAATGCGACAATCACAGAACCTGCTGCCAAAAATAAAAGCGCCTTAAAGAATGCATGGGTCATCAAGTGAAAAATTGCTACCGAGTATGCGCTTACTCCCAGAGCCACAGTCATATAGCCTAACTGAGAAAGGGTTGAGTATGCAACAACGCGCTTTATGTCATTTTGCACGATACCCAACAAGCCCATAAACAAAGCTGTTATTGCTCCAATAACCATTACTACTGTCAAGGCAACATCACTAAACTCAAAGATTGGAGACATCCGAGAAACCATAAATATTCCTGCTGTAACCATCGTTGCAGCATGAATTAGAGCAGAAATAGGTGTCGGTCCTTCCATCGAACCAGGCAACCAAACATGTAAAGGTACTTGGGCTGACTTACCCATGGCTCCAACAAATAAAAGCAGACAAATAAGGGTAATTACTGAAGTCCCACCAAAAATAGTTTGACCATTAACTTGCTCGACCATTGTAAACGCTTCAGCGTAATCCAAGGTGCCAAAAAACATCAATAAAACCGCTATTCCTAAAAGAAATCCAAAATCACCCACTCTATTTACCAAGAAAGCTTTCAGGCTGGCCTCGATCGCAGATTCTCTAGTGTGCCAAAATCCAATTAACAAATAAGAGACCAGTCCTACCGCTTCCCAACCAAAAAACAACTGCATAAAGTTGTTAGACATAACCAACATAAACATCGCAAAAGTGAATAGTGATATATAGCTAAAAAACTTCGTATAACCATCATCGTCGTGCATATAACCAATCGTATAAATATGAACCATCAAGGAAACAAAAGAAACTACAACTAGCATGACTGCAGTTAGATTATCTATCAGAAAGCCTATACTAAGATTCAGTCCCCCAACTTGCATCCATGTATAAATGTTTTGATTAAACACATCACCACCTTGCAAAACGTGATAATTAAAGACATATAAAGCCAAAACAGTAGAAAGCGATACACCTAGAATTGTAATTGAATGAGACAAGGTACGACCCAAGCGATTACCAGCTAAACCTACAATAACTGAACCGAAGAGTGGCGCTAGAACAATTGTTAAATATATATTTTCCATCTCTAACCCTTTAAGGTATTTGTGACGTCAACATCAATCGAACCACGATTTCTATAGACCAAAGTCAGAATAGCCAAACCAATAGCGACTTCCGCAGCCGCAACTGTCAAAATAAAGAAGACGAATATTTGTCCTGCTATATCACTACCGAAATATGAAAACGCAATGAAATTAGTGTTGACTGCAGCTAATATTAATTCAACACACATTAACAACATAATGATGTTGGTTCTATTGATAAAAATACCAGCCAAACCTATGCAGAAAACAATAGCGCTTAAAATGAGGTAGTCAGATAGAACTATCATTTTGAATCCTTCGGTTTGTTAGAGGAACCTAAAACTAATCGAACTCGTTCTGAGGCTTGAACACTAATTTGCTCTGATATATTTTGCCTCTTAGCTCTACTTTCTTTGCGATGAACAAGAGTAATTGCTGCAATTATCGCTGTCAATAACAAAACGGCTGCTAGCTCAAAAGGATAAACATAAAGAGTGTATAGATCGTTTGCCAATTGAGAAATATTACTGAAATCAGCCGTATGTCTTGTAGGGCCCATAGCATTATCCAAATCAAATTGCCCAATACCCAAAACAAGAGCCATTTGTAAAATAACGACAACTGAAACTACAATTCCAAGTGGAAGATATTTAGTGAATTTTGCGCGCACTGTGGACTTATCAATGTCTAGCATTTTTATTACAAAAAGAAATAACACCATCACTGCACCAACATAAACCAGAATCAAAGTGATTGCTAAAAATTCAGCTTCTAACAATAACCATAAACTAGCCACACTGAAAAATGATAGGATTAAAAACAGAGCAGCTTTGATGGTATTTCTAGAGGTCACCATCAAGATTGCACTACCAACAAAGAAAAAAGAAAACAAATAAAATAATATAGATGTAAACTCCATAACTTATCCCTATCTATATTTAGAATCTTGTAATCTAGCTTTACTGATAGCTTTTTCGTGCTTATCCCCTACTTCCAGTAAACCCTTCTTATCAATAATACTGCCTTCTCTAGATTCAAAGGCATAGTCAAATATATGTGTTTCAACAATTGCATCCACTGGGCATGCCTCCTCACAGAAACCGCAAAAGATACACTTAAATAGATCAATATCATATTGTGTTGTTCTGCGCGTTCCATCTTCCCTCATCTCTGATTCAATTGTAATAGCGTTAGCAGGACAAACTGCTTCGCATAGCTTACATGCAATACATCGCTCTTCTCCATTGGGATAACGACGTAAAGCGTGCAGCCCTCTAAATCTTGGCGAAATAGGAGTTCTTTCTTCAGGAAATTGAACGGTAATTTTGTCATTCGTCAACTGTTTTGCAGTAATTTTCATGCCTGCACGAATTTCACCTAGTCCGAAATCTTTAATTATTTTTTTAGCTTTCTTGATCATTTTTCACTCTCCTTAGAACCAAGGTCCTATATGAAGCTGCGTCATCAGTGCAACAGCCATAATCCAAACAATAGTAAGTGGTAGAAATACCTTCCAACATAGACGCATGATTTGGTCATATCGATACCTTGGAAAAGTTGCCCTAATCCATAAATAAAGAAACAGGAAGAAACTCATCTTTATAAGTAACCACATCATGTCAGGTACAAAAGCAAAAAAATCTTCTAAATATGGAAGCCCCTCAAATGGAGAATACCAACCTCCAAAGAACATTAACACCGCAAGCGCTGCCATCATAATCATATTTATATATTCAGCCATAAAAAATAGGGCAAAGCACATTCCCGAATATTCAACGTGAGTACCTCCAACAATTTCTGACTCACCTTCAACAACATCGAATGGTGCTCTATTTGTTTCAGTTAATGCAGATATCCAAAAAACTATCATCATCGGGAACAAAGGAATCCAATACCAATTCCAGATACCACCTGATTGACCATAAACAATCTCATTTAAATTCACTGAGCTTGCAGTCATGACAACGGTAACTGCCACAAACCCAATCACAATTTCATATGAAACTAGCAAAGATGCACTTCTTAGTGCTCCTAATAATGGATATTTTGAGTTCGATGCCCAGCCGGCTAAAATAATTCCATAAACACCAACAGAACCTATTGCTAAAACGTAAAGCAAGCTAATATCTAGGTTTGTAATATAAAAATTCTGCCCCAAAGGAATTACAGCCCAGATAGCGATTGCCGGAACAAAAGCCAATATTGGTGCCAACAAAAATAGGTAAATATTTGCCTTAGATGGAAAAATTATTTCTTTAAACATCATCTTAAACACATCAGCAAAAGGCTGCAATAGGCCAATCGGTCCAACCCTATTTGGGCCAATTCTTAGTTGCATATAACCAATAACTTTACGTTCAGCATAGGTCATATATGCCATCATAATAATCAAAGGCAAAATCAATGCGACACCTTTTATTGAGATGATTAAAACATTTGCTAGACCTCCATCAAACCATGGTATCCAGTTATGAATTAATTCTACAAAACCTTGCCACATAAACTATAAACCTCCTAACATTTTCTTGGCTGATAGGTATGAATAAATACACAGCCTTCTGCTACTGAATTATTAATTTCTACCGGAACACCTTTAAACGTATCGCCCTGTGAAAGTTTAAGCAATTTTGCGGTTGCCTTAGAAACAGTAGCAACGTTTATCTGACCAATCAGGGTTTCCTGTAAAGAGGACGAATGACGAACAACTGCATCAATTGCGTAAGGTGTATATTGCCAAATACTGGAAACTTCAGAAGTATCAAAATTACTAATTTTTACTTCAGCCAACGAGTTAGCAGGCTTAAAAGTTAGCGCTTCATCAGTTACTTCAGAAGAATCAGCAAAGTCAAAACCTTGTATTTCTAACAAATCTGCCAAAACTTTTACTACTTTCCAGCCAGGCTTCGAGTCTCCAGGACTTTTGACCGAAGCACTAAAGGATTGACAAATATTATCGATATTTATATGTGTACCAGATGTTTCATAAAAACTTGCAATCGGCAACACTACATTAGAGTATTGCAAAACAGTGTCGTCTTCAAAACTATTAAAAGAAACCACAAAGGCATCTTCACGAGATAAATTTTTGATTACCGATTCAGAGTTAATACAATCATAGTCCGGATAAATATCGAACATTAAAAATGATTTTAGATCCGCAGTTAGAATATCATTAGTATCATTTACTGATCTAAACCCTACCTGCTCAGCAGCCAAGGAGTTTGAGGTTAAACCAACATTTAGAATTTTTGCTTGTGATGCCTCTGAAATGTCTTTGATTAATTGAAATATTTGATCTGAATTAGGGTTGCCATTAATATGCTCTCCAAGAATTAAGACTGCATTTTCAGCGTTAACTAGATTATCTGCAATGTCTTTGTGAACCGGCTCAACGCTAACAGAGTTTAAATAATCAGGCTGCTTTTTATTACTCTGACCAAGAACTGACTTTAGGATTGCTGAAAGTGTTGCAACAGTTTTTTGTGGAGCAGTCAACAAAGAGTTACTAGTACTATAATTAAATTCAAAATTTTGTGCGTTAATGACTGAAATGCTAGCTCCATTTAGAGATGCTTTCCTAATTCTGTGATTAATCATTGGCTGTTCAAGACGCAGGTAGGATCCAACAATTAATACTTGATCAACCTTTTCTAATTCAGCTAGAGAAATATTAGTCTTTAATATATTTGTGGCAGCTAGATTAGCAAAATCCAAACGATAATCAAGATTATCGGAGCCCAAACCTCTTGAAAGCTTTTGGAGTAAATATAGTTCCTCTAATGTTGCATTTTTTGAAGAAAGTGTGCCAAATTTTGACGCCTCCATGTTATTCTTCTTAATTCCACTTACAGCATAATCCAGCGCTTCTTGCCATGATACTTCTCGCCATGCATTGTTTACTTTAATTTTAGGCACTAAACAGCGTTTTTTATTTTCTAGACCTTCATATGAAAAACGGTCTCTGTCAGAGATCCAAGTCTCGTTAACAGTTTCATTATCTCTTGCAACAACTCTTTTAACTTTGCCTTTATGTGCCTGAGTAAAAATATTTGAACCCACTAGGTCATGTCGTGCGATACTCTTAATTGAATTCATTTGCCAGGAGCGAACTTGATACCGAAAAGGCTTAGATGTAAGAGCTCCTACAGGACATACATCAATCATATTTCCAGAGAGTTCAGATTGAATACCTTCCGATAAAAATGGTTCAATCCTAATGTCCTCACCTCGACCCGTACCACCCATTTCAACTACACCTGCAACTTCTGCACCAAATCGAACGCAACGAGTGCAATGAATACAGCGGGTCATATCCGTATGTATTAATGCACCAATACCTTTGTCCAAAATGACACGCTTCCCCTCATTGAATTTTGAAACATCTGAACCATACTCCATTGCAACATCTTGTAATTCACATTCTCCACCCTGGTCACAGATTGGACAATCCAGCGGATGGTTAATTAACAAGAATTCCATTACAGCCTTTTGGGCTGCTTTAGCCTTTGCATTTTTGGTAAAAAGTTTCATACCAGGTGAAGCTGGCGTTGAACATGCAGGCTGAGGTTTCGGGTTACCTTTTATATCTACCAAACACATTCTACAGTTTGCAGCAACTGAGAGTTTTTTATGGTAACAAAAACGAGGTATGTCGATACCCTCCCTATCTGCAATAGAAATCACAGACTCGCCAGAGTTTCCAAATACTACTTTGCCGTCGATTTCGATTTCAATGTCAGCCATTTTTTTCTACCATACTTTTGCCATTTTTGATGTAATACTCAAACTCTTTTCTAAAATATCTAATAAAACTCTCAACAGGCATCGCAGCTGCATCACCTAGGGCGCAGATTGTATTACCAATAATTTTTTCTTGTACAGAAAGTAAGAGATCTAAATCCTGCATTTTTCCGTGACCATCCATGATACGTTTTAGGACTCTATACATCCAACCAGTCCCTTCTCTACATGGAGTACATTGACCACAAGACTCATCATAATAAAAATGACTTAGACGGGTAAGTGCTTTTACCATACAGGTACTATCATCCATAATAATGACAGAACCTGCACCAAGCATTGACCCAGCTTTATCAATGGAATCATAATCCATAGTCATCTTTAGTGCTTTTCTTGCAGGTAATACTGGTGTAGATGAACCACCAGGTATTACTGCTTTTAATTTTCTACCTTCATGTAAACCACCAGCCATTTCTAGCAAATCTGTAAAAGGTATACCCATGGGTACTTCAAAATTAGCAGGATTTTTTACATGTCCAGTAACAGAAAATAATTTACAACCACCAGAATTAGACACACCCATATCTGCAAACCATTGCCCTCCTTTTGCGAGAATATCAGGAACAGAGGCGAAAGTCTCTGTATTGTTTATTGTTGTGGGTTTGCCATAAAGCCCAACATTTGCAGGAAATGGAGGTTTAAATCTTGGCTGGCCTTTTTTTCCTTCAAGTGATTCTAGCAAAGCAGTTTCCTCACCACATATATATGCACCTGCACCTAAATGGGTATACAAGTTAAATGTAACCTTTGAGTTATTTATATTTTCACCCAGTAAGCCTTCTCTATATGTCTCCTTAAGAGCCTCCTCGAATCGATAATATGGCTCCATAAACTCACCCCGAATATAGTTATAGCCAACAGAGGCATTCATGACATAGCCTGCAATTGCCATACCTTCGATAACCGCATGAGGATTAAATCTTAAAATATCCCGATCTTTACAGGTTCCTGGTTCACCCTCATCTGAGTTACATACCACGTATTTTTGGCCTTCTTGATTACGAGGCATAAAGCTCCACTTTAAACCAGTCGGAAAGCCGGCGCCGCCCCTTCCTCTTAGGCCTGATTTTTTAAGTTCATCGAGTATTTTTTCATGAGAAAGTTTGCCATTAATAATTTCGCGCCATATCTTATAACCACCAGAAGCTTCGTAAGTAGTTAGGCTAGACGGATTGTCTTTTTCAATATTTTTGAAACAAACTTTATTCATTTCAAACCATCCAAAATTTCATCAATACTTTGTTCGGTGAGATTTTCATAATATTTGTCACCAATCTGACACATTGGGGCACCTATACAAGCACCTAAACACTCCACCTTTTTAACGCTCACTAGTCCATCTATGCTAACCTGCCCAGTTTTTACACCTAGCTTAGTCTCTAAATATGAAATTAAATTATCTGATCCATTTAGCATGCAGGAAATATTATGACAAAAGCGAATCACATGTTTTCCAACTGGTTTATGGTTATAGTTTTCATAAAAAGTTGCTACCTCTTGGACACTTATTCTTGGCATTTCTAAATAATCTGCAACAGCTTTTATCAAATCGTTATTTAAACTGCCCTCGTTTTCAGTTTGAACAATTTTTAATGCTTCCATTACCGCAGATTTTTGTTCTCCCGATGGATACTTAGAGACCCAATAATCAATCTTTTGTTTTGCTTGAACAGATATCATCTATCAATCTCTCCAAAAACAATATCCTGGGTGCCAATAATTGTTACAACATCTGAAAGCATATGACCTTTAGTCATTTCGTCCATAGAAGCTAAATGTGAAAATCCTGGAGCTCTCATTTTTATACGGTAGGGTTTATTAGCTCCATCAGAAACCAGATAGACGCCAAACTCACCCTTGGGAGCTTCAACAGCTGTATATACTTCACCTTCAGGTAGACAGTAGCCTTCAGTAAATAATTTAAAATGATGTATCATTGATTCCATATCGTCCTTCATATCACCACGCTTTGGAGGTGAAATTTTATGGTTATCAGTAATAACGGGTCCATGATTAGATTTCAACCATTTAACACACTGCTTGATAATTGAGCATGATTGTCTCATCTCCTCCATACGAACTAAATAACGGTCATAGCAATCGCCAGTTACACCGACTGGTATATCAAAATCTAACTGGTCATACACTGAGTATGGTTGGTTCTTACGTAAATCCCATTCTATCCCAGAGCCACGAAGCATAGGTCCAGTAAAACCTAATTGCTTGGCTCGCTTTGGCTTAACTATGCCAATATTAACAAGTCTTTGCTTCCAAATTCTGTTATCTGTCAAAAGACCTGAATATTGGTCTATACTTTCAGGAAACTTATCTGAAAAATCCGAGATAAAGTCCAGTAATGTGCCTTGGCGATTTTTGTTCATCTCCTTGAGTTCTTCTTCGCTGCGCTTTTTTGATTCTAGATATTGAGGCATCTTTTCAGGCAGATCGCGATATACACCACCTGGGCGATAGTATGTTGCATGCATTCTTGAACCGCTAACGGCTTCATAACAATCAATCAATTTTTCTCGCTCTCTGAAAGCATATAGAAAAACACTCATGGCACCTACATCAAGCGCATGAGTTCCTAGCCACATCAAATGATTAAGAATACGAGTAATCTCATCAAACATAACGCGAATGTATTTTGCGCGCTCAGGGACGTCTATCTCAAGCATTTTTTCTATAGCCATTACGTAGGCGTGCTCGTTGCACATCATCGAAACATAGTCGAGTCTATCCATATATCCGATTGACTGGTTATAAGGCTTAGATTCAGCCAACTTTTCAGTACCGCGATGTAGTAAGCCGATATGAGGATCAGCACGCTCAACCACCTCACCATTCATTTCAAGAATCAATCTCAACACTCCATGTGCAGCAGGATGTTGAGGTCCAAAGTTAAGAGTATAGTTGCGCATCTCAGACATATCTATTTCCTTATAACTCTAGGTACATTGACGTTTGCTTCAATCGTAACTGGCTCATAAACTACTCTTTTTAATTCTGCGTCGTAACGCATTTCTACTTCACCAATTAAAGGAAAGTCTTTCCTCAAAGGGTGACCAACAAAACCATAATCTGTCAAAATCCTCCGCAAATCGTTGTGGTTTTCAAACAAAATACCAAACAAATCGAAGACTTCTCTTTCAAACCAATCTGCGCAATTCCAAATACCAGTGACAGTCTGGATCATCAAAGAATTGTCTTTAATTAGAGCCTTAACTCTAAGGCGCTTGTTATCTGAAAGCGAGAGTAAATGGTAAACCACAGAAAAACGATCACTTTGTTCCTTGTTTGATTTTTGCAAATCTCGGCCACGACCAAAACCTGACGTGCTAGCATCATCTTTCCACTCTGACTCACCAAATGTCAAGTAGTCAACTCCACATAGGTCAATCAAGACGTCAAACTTAAATTCATCTCTTAGCTTAGTACAAACCTCTATGACCCGACCACTGTCAATTGTCAAAGTTAATTCGCCAAAGGCTTCGGTTATACTTTTTCTTCCAAAAGCTTTGATTAATTGCTGTTTCAATTTTTTCATTAATTTAGGTTCTGGCTATGGTATTAGTTCGACGAATTTTCTCTTGCAGCTGGATTATTCCGTACAACAAGGCTTCCGCAGTTGGTGGACAACCTGGAACATAAATATCAACAGGCACTATCCTGTCACATCCACGAACAACTGCATACGAGTAATGATAGTAGCCACCGCCATTTGCACAAGAACCCATAGAAATAACATATTTTGGTTCAGGCATTTGATCATATACTTTACGAAGCGCTGGAGCCATCTTGTTGGTTAATGTACCTGCGACTATCATTAGATCAGACTGTCTAGGAGTTGGTCTAAAAACGATACCAAAACGATCAAGATCATATCTTGACGAACCTGTCTCCATCATTTCCACAGCGCAACATGCTAAACCAAAGGTAACAGGCCACAAAGAGCCTGTTCTTGCCCAATTTATTACCTTATCTAATGAGGTAGTTACAAAACCCTCTTTCATTAATCCTTCAATTGCCATATATAACTCTCTCTACTCCCATTCCAGTGCGCCTTTTTTCCATTCAAAAATAAAGCCAACAACTAGTAAAAAAAGGAAAATAGTCATACCTATAAACCCAAACCAACCAAGTTTTGATTGTATTACCGCCCATGGGATAAAAAATGCCACTTCAAGGTCAAAAAGAATAAACAGGATTGCAACTAAATAGTAACGTACATTGAAATGCATTCTTGCATCTTCAAATGCAGGGAAACCACACTCAAATTGAGAGTTCTTCTCATCATCAGGCTTGTTTGGGCCGAGTAAATAGCCCACCAATGTTAGGCCAACTCCAAAAACAACTCCTAAAAAAATAAAAACAGCAACTGGAAGATAATTTTCAAGCACTTTTTCTGACCAAATTTAACAACCGACTAATTATATCAACTTAATCACAAAACAACTAGAAAAAGTACTCAAAATAGAGTTAAAAGTAGCACTAATTTTAGTGAATTAAAAGGAAAACAGATATATAGAGGTTATAAGGTTCAAAATTATTAACTAAAACAAAAAATGACTTTAATTATATATAGACTACTGTGATTCTAGCTGTGTGCCTCCAACCGTTATCATATCGATCTTTAAGCTAGGTTGCCCTACTCCAACTGGAACACTTTGCCCATCTTTGCCACAAGTCCCAATCCCAGGATCCAAGCTAAGATCATTTCCAACCATAGAAATTTGATGGAGCACCTCATCTCCTGAACCAATAAGTGTTGCACCTTTAATTGGTGAATCTATTTTGCCGTTTTTGATGAGATAAGCTTCATTTGCTGAAAAAACAAATTTTCCAGAAGTTATATCAACCTGACCTCCATCAAAGTTCTTAGCATAGACCCCATCTTCAACTGAAGAAATCATATCGTCAAATTCATCTTCTCCATTAAGCATATAAGTATTAGTCATTCTTGGCATTGGTATATGCGCATAGGACTCCCTTCTAGCATTTCCGGTGCTAGGTACTCCCATTAATCTTGCGTTTAGCTTATCAAACATATATTGCTTTAATATTCCGTTTTCTATGAGAACGGTTTCTTGAGTTGGAGTGCCTTCATCATCCATTGTTAAACTGCCTCGACGATTTTCTATCGTGCCATTATCAACTATGGTGCATATATCATTTGCAACTTTTTCCCCAATTCTATTACTAAAAACAGAACTTCCTTTTCTATTGAAGTCTCCCTCTAAGCCGTGACCTATAGCTTCATGAAGTAATACTCCTGGCCAACCTGAACCCAAGATTACCGGCATCATTCCTGCTGGCGCCTCTTTTGCATTTAGAGCTACATGAGCAAGTCTTAAAGCTTCCTTAGTATAAGTTTCTGCAGAATCATTTTCAATAATATAACTGTAGTCATAACGACCTCCTCCGCCTCTTGTTCCTTGTTCATTTCGACCTTCATGTTCAATAATAACAGTGACAGTAAGTCTAATCATAGGTCGATAATCTGTCTGATAAACACCATCACTTGATGCAATCAAGACTTCAGTATATGAACCGGCAAGTGATGCACTTACTTGCGTTACTTTTAGATCCTTTCTGGCAATCGAATTTATTTGACGAAGTAGATCAACTTTCACCTTGGAAGTTAAACTATCAAGTGGATTTTTCGAGTGATATTTAGGGGTATATTTTGTTTGTACAATTGGTTTAATTACTCCATTTTTTGAATCATCCGTAACTCCTTTAGCAAAAGAAATAGCATTCTCAATTGCATTTATATTTAAATCATCTGAATAGGAAAAACCGGTCTTGTCGTCTTTGACACAGCGCACTCCAACTCCATGGCTAATATGAAAGCTGCCATCCTTTACAATCCCATCATCAAGTAGCCATGACTCAGAAACAGAGTACTGAAAATACAGATCTGAATAATCTCCGCCGGTTTCCGATAAATTTGATATTAAGTTAGAAACTTTTCCTTTTGTGATACTATGATCACTTAGTAATTGATTTATCATAAAACTGTAACTCCAGGTAACCTGACAATATTTGGATCAGACCAAGGTCCTGTGATTGCATATGTAAATTCAATCACTTTGTCAAAAAATGTACCAATAATTTCCCCACCAAATAGCATCTTATCTGCAGCCCATACCCCTAAACCTGCAAGGCCCCCTCCTGCTAGATAGGTAGCCAATGGAATGCTATCAGCAACAGATGGTGTAACATTCGCTTGTAAATTGTATGTTCGCTCTACAAGGTCTGTGTAACCACTCATCTCCACACCACTCTCTTCACTTTCAAGATCAAAGTCACTTATATGAGCTTGACCATTACGAACAATTAAATCTACACCGATTCTGTCATAAACAAAACCTTGTTTTCTCAAATCACTTCTAGGTTTTCTTAATCTATCAGCAATAGTTGCTATATTAATGAAAGAAAGTAGTTTGAAGAATGGTGCGTCATCATGCGTCAAAATCCCTTCCTTTATCTCTGTGGATACGAAACCAGTTATACCAGGAATTGTCACTTCCCAAGGCTCACACTCACAATAAAGTCTTATATCAGTTGAGAATGCTCCTCCACTAACAACATTTTCTATCCCAAACCTTTCCAAGAAATCAGATAAGTTTTGATGTGAAGCTTTTGCTCTTAAGACTGTTTTTCCTTCCAGCCAACTACCATTAAAAACCAACTCTTCATCACTTATTCCAATATCTTTAAAGGTAAGATTATTTATTTGCATCACATCACCTTGACTAACCAGATCTGCCTCTAGGTCTGGAATAGATTTTCCATTAATTGTTGCTCCTCTTGAAATCAAATGAAAACCCGGAAAATTTTGGGGTACAAGCTTCCACTGATTTAAATGATCTTCAAATGATTGAACTAATAGATTGTCCAACTCAACCAACATTATATCGTCTTTATTCATAATTAAATTAATGCTTGCTTGGGCATTTTCTGATTCAACTTTAGCTTTCCAATTTGAACTACTTTCTCTGCTGATATAAGCATCAATTGAACCGTCTACAAGATGCATTGAAACACGGAATGGAGAGACTTTCTCGCCAATCCATTCATCTGGATTAAGAAGCAAATCAAACTCTTTATCTTTAATGAAGCCACGACCTTTCGTCTTAAAGATCTTGTCATGATAAGAAATCGATGAATTATAATTTTCAACATATGTACTTAGCTCAGGAATGTTCAAAACATTGTTACTAACATAGGCATCAAAATCAACAACCAAAGATTCATTATTTTTTCTATCAAATGGTACTGAAATATTGAATGTGCCTTTCATATCACCCTCTAGTTCAAATCTATTTATGAATTTTTTCAACTTTTCAGTTGAGGGTGATTTATTCAAAAAGTTTTTGATTTCCTCACTAGTTGAACTGAAACGAGCATGCCCATTAATATTGGTATTAGGTTGATTAAAATCTTGTGCAGAAAGATTAACATAGTCTAGGCTAATTGAATCAATTTTGGCATTTTTACCAATGAGTTGGACATAATTATTTGAAAGCGTAATTTTTGCATTAAGATTAGTAATTTTTTCCCAGTCTGGGTCAACAGAAAGTATACCGCTTTCTAGGTTTGCCGAAAACTTTGTAATTGGTTCTTCAATTTCACCAGCCACAGTAAATCTTGTATTTAACATAATATCTGTTAACTTGCCTTCAATTAATGACCTTTCTAACCACTTGGTGCTTTTTGTTTTAGCTAAAGTTTTTGGAATGTTTTGAAGGATTTTCTCAACATCTATACTATCAATATAACTTTGAAATTCTAAATAAACCTTTTCTTGCTGAGAAAATATCTTTAGTTGAGCAGAAAGATTAAAGTCAGCATTTTTTATAGTAAAGGGTATGACTGCTATCCTGTCAGCCTTAGCTCTCGCAATATCGATACTTGTCTTAATGTTTACAGTATTTCCCATCTTAGGTAAGGTGCTATCACTTTCAATAGCCTGATTGTCCATTGACAGAGAAATTTTTTGTTCATCTCTTATTAATTCTATTGGTGCTAATTGGTGAGAGCTTTCGCCATGGATAATTGTTTTATTAACTGACAACATTTCCATAGCCATGAGGCCTGAAAAACCGGAACTGGAAAAAACCGAATCAGTGTTTAGGTTTGATATATATTTTTCTATAGAATCGGTGTTTAAAGTCAACTCATTTATCTCAATTTTCCCTGGTATTTCAATATTTTTGTAAAGTTCCCAAAGATCAGCATTCCAACGTAAAACATCGATAAAGGCTATAGAATCTAATCCTTTAGCTCCAACCTCAACACCATGAATAGCCAATACTAGCTCATTATCATAAAACTCTAATGCTAAACGCTCTACGTCTACATCTAATCCACTCATTTGGGAAAGTCTATTTGCAATAGGTTCTTTCATTATCTGTGGAAAGGTAACAAAAAAAGCTATAACCGAAAGCAAAAGAAGGGAAAATAAGGCGGTCAACCAAGTACTTATCTTAAGTAAATTAAACCCCTTTAGGATAGTTTTTTTGAG
>CAZSHL010000004.1:0-35129 GCA_964606585.1 uncultured Piscirickettsiaceae bacterium | reverse complement strand
GCAACCGGCTCAACAATAATGCAGGCTATTTCATGTCCCATCTCGGCAAACAATCGATTGACTGATTCAAGATTATTGAAGTCAACTGTCAAGGTATGTTTAGCTAAATCACTTGGTACACCTGGTGAAGTTGGTATACCTAATGTCAACGCTCCCGATCCAGCCTTCACTAACAAGGAGTCGGAGTGACCATGATAACAGCCTTCAAATTTGACAATATAGTCGCGCCTAGAATAACCTCTTGCCAACCTTATAGCGCTCATTGTTGCTTCAGTACCAGAATTAACCATTCTAACCAACTCAATAGAAGGCATTAGTTTACAAACTTTTTTAGCAAGCAAAGTTTCAATCTCGGTAGGCGCTCCAAAACCAAGACCCTTGCCTAATAAATCCTTTACTGCATCAACAATAACTGGATTTGAATGTCCTAAAATCATTGGCCCCCAAGAACCAACATAATCAATATATGAATTACCATCAACATCAAAAAGATAAGCACCATCACCACGTTCGAAATATATTGGCTCTCCATCGACCCCTTTAAACGCCCGAACAGGTGAATTTACTCCACCCGGTATATATTTTTTTGCTTCACTAAATAAAATTGATGATTGATTCATTAATATGTTCTAGGGATAGTAATGACTGGATATTTCTTTAGATGCGTAATATGAGACCAAACAATAAGGATATTATCGAATAGTAACTTAATGTTAACACTGGTTTGCGACATTAATATTGCTCTATTAATGTCATCTAGCAATTTGAAAAAATATTTTGCTGATGTTTTCTCGATAACCTTATTGAGTTCCATGAGGGCTCCCTCCTTGCGTAAAACCTTTAGTCTTATGGCTTGAGTCACAAGTTGCCTTAAACAGTTCAGTGCTTCCAACTCTTGACCATCAAATAGCTCAGATTCACTAGCTTTTAATGGATTTAATGTCATCTCCAATAAGTGGTTTTGCCAATTTTGGTACTGCAAAAAATAATCTCCCTCTAGGTCTGCAACAGCCCTGAATGGAACTCCATGTGCATTCTCTAGCAATTGAAGAGCACTAAAATCTTGACGCTTATCTTTATCAATATGATTAGACACCCAAGCAACGCTCTTATCCTCAAAAGTTGGACTGATATGTACGGACTGGCATCGTGAAAGGATCGTCGCAGGTAGGGAGTTTCGATTATGAGCCAATAAAATAATGAGAGTATTTTGGCGAGGTTCTTCTAGGGTCTTTAACAAACTATTAGCGGCATTGATATTCAATTGATCAGCATAAAAAATCATTCCTACTTGAAGTTCTTGCGCGGTTTTTTCCAAAGACTGACAGAATGCACGTATCTGATCAACCCTTATCTCCTTGGATAGTACTCCTTTATCATTTAATTCATTGGTGCAATAAATCATATTTGGATAATGGGATCGTCGAATTAAAACACTATCATCAAGCAATTGTCTTGGACTGTCCTTCTTGATTGCTTGACAATTATGACATTTACCGCATGAATTGTTTTTACACAGAATTGCCTTAAGTAGCTGACCTGCAAGCTCAAACTTACCAATTTTTTCCAAACCAGTGATCAATAACGCATGTGGCAAATGATTTTGATCAATCATTTGTCTTAGTTTTGCGAAAGCGTTTTGATGCCAAGGAAGTATCATAGATCCTCAAGTAATAACTGAATGTTTTGTTGAACTTCTTCAATAGAAGATGTCGCATCAAGCAACTTTATTCTTTGAGGAAATTTCTTTGCTCTGTCAATAAAGGCTCGCCTAACTCGATTAAAAAACTCCCAATCTTCTTGTTCAATCCGATCTTTTTCTAATCTAGATGAAATTCTATTCATCCCTAATTCTGCCTCAACATCCAATATGATAGTTAAGTCAGGTTGAAATTCGCCATGAACCCATTTTTCTAGTTCAGAAATTCTCATCAAATCGAGTTCTCTACCACCTCCTTGATAAGCAAAAGAGGCATCAGTAAATCGATCGCTAACTACCCATTTCCCCGCATTAAGGGCTGGCTTAATTTTTCTTTGTATATGTTCATTACGATCACTAAACATCAGCAACAACTCAGTATCACTATGCATAGCTCCAGTATCACGACCCAACAAGAGACTACGAATTTTTTCTCCCAACACAGTGCCACCGGGTTCACGTGTTTTTATAACTTCTATGCCTTTTCGCTGCAAATAACTACAAATAAAAGCAATTTGAGTACTTTTACCAGTACCTTCAATACCATCTATAGTAATAAATTTTCCTTTTTTCATAGCTCTAATTTTAAACTAGGTGCCACCTAAATACTTCTTGATGTTGGCTTTGTGTTCATCATAACTTGAGGCAAATGCATGGCTTCCATTTTTTTTAGAAACAAAATATAACGCGCTTCCATTATCCGGATTGAACGCAGCATAAAGAGAAGAATAACTTACCGATGAAATTGCACCTGGCGGCAAGCCATCATACCTATATGTATTATATAAACTATCAAGTTTTAAATCACTTTTCTTTAAAGGAGGTTTATAGTTTTCACCTAGGGCATATATCACCGATGGATCGGTTTGTAATCGCATGCCATTTTCCAACCTTCTAATAAAGACCCCTGATATCAGATGCTTTTCATCATCAAATGCAGTCTCTTTTTCAATCAAAGAAGCTAGAATAATTGCTTCATATGGATCTGTATAAGGTAAACCCTTTTTTCTATTCTGCCATAACAAATCTAGAGTCTCTTGCATCATAATGTGTGATCTATTTAAAACATTACTAGCACTTTCTCCATAATCAAAATTGAACGTCTCGGGAAAGAACCATCCCTCATATGGCTCTTTGATGGATATCGACTTCATGGTTTCTTCAAATGATAAATTGGATTTAATAGCTGGGTTAGAATTCAACATTTTAAAATACTCTTTAATGGTCTTTCCTTCTATAAACGTTATATTTACAGTCTCTACACTGCCACTCGTAACAAGTTCGAAAAAATCCCGTATACTCATGCTGGGCTCTAATCGATAGTATCCCAATTTAAGTTTTTTATCGTAGTTAAATAATTCACCAATCAAATTAAACATAACTTTGGAATTAATTAATTTCTGATTACTCAAATCTTTTGAGAGGGATTCGATTGTTGCCCCTTTGTGGACATGGTAAATCTGACTTTCTGTGACTATAATATCTTTTGATGTTAGCCACCAGATATAACAAAGACAGAAGGCAAGTATTACTAACAGTTTAAACGTAAATAATTTTTTTACTACACCCATACAAACGAATTCTCGTCTCCAGATTTTTCTTTAAGTGACTCTGAAATTCTTTTTGTGACTTCGTGGTAACTATATAGATGATCTTCTATTTGACTAACTGAACATACACCCTGAACACTGTTTGAAATAAATATTTCATCTGACTGGAGCAACTCATTTACTGAAAGGGTTTTTATAATTACATCAAACCCCAAATCTACAACTATTTTTAATATAACAGCGCGTCTCGTTCCCTCTATGCCACATTTATCTAAATTTGGAGTTATTAATCTATTTCCTTGAACGCAAAATATATTTCCCTGAGTTACTGAAATGACATTTTGATTCTCATCAAGCATAATTCCATCATCGCCCTTTATGTTTGCTCGTGCAATGACTTGTTCGAGTCTATTACAATGCTTTATGCCTGCCAATTTTGGATTTGAATTAAATCCGCTTGTGCAAAAATCTAAATTAAATTTCATATCTTGCTTATTCCTTTCTAGCTCAGATACAATAACCATCCGAATTGGTCTAATATCATCTTTAAAGCTATATCCCCTTGAAGATTCTCCCCTACTCAAAATTAACTTAACAACACAATTTTCGCTCTTCAATTTAGTCATTGCCTTTTTAATGTCACTTAACCACAAAGACTCATCTATCTCGGATATCTGTAAACGTTCACAACCTTTACCCATTCTTTCTAAGTGATTAGACCAAAAAAGCAACCTTCTGTTGACCACAACGCAAGTTTCAAACAAACCATCACCAAATTGCGTGTTGCGATTAAACACACTCACCTCTGATTGATTCTTTCCATCGATAAGAATAACAGGGACCATAATTTTGATTTAATTTGAAATAAACAAAAACAATTATAAACAATGTAGAAGATGCCTTCTCACTACCTATACCATGTCTATAATAGACTAAACAACAATTT
The DNA here is from genome assembly GCA_964606585.1 of uncultured Piscirickettsiaceae bacterium. Classification (GTDB taxonomy): domain Bacteria; phylum Pseudomonadota; class Gammaproteobacteria; order PS1; family Pseudothioglobaceae; genus Pseudothioglobus. The sequence continues at coordinate 30,934 of CAZSHL010000004.1, read as the reverse complement.
GAGGAAAAGTTGGCATGAGGTATGTTCTTAGACGGCTTTCCAAAAACCTTCTTAATAGCTGTAAGGACCTACTTCCAATTGTTTTAGTAGTCACTTTTTTTCAAATCATAGTGCTTAACCAGCCAATTCCTGAATTGGGAAATATACTATTAGGAGGCTTATCAATCCTTATTGGCTTGACTTTATTTGTTTCTGGCCTTAGGCTGGGGCTTTTCCCTATAGGAGAAAATCTTGCCCATTCTTTTGTAAACAAAGGTTCATTGTTTTGGCTACTATTATTCGCCTTTGCACTTGGCTTTGGGTCGACCATAGCAGAACCTGCACTCATGGCTGTATCACAAGAAGCTGCAATTGTTGCAAGTAATGGTGGAATTATTGAAAACAATGAATTAGCTATCAATAAATATTCACTTCATCTAAGATTGTCCGTTGCGCTTGCTGTTGGTTTGTCAGTCATACTTGGTGTTATAAGAATCTTAAAGGGCTGGGCTATACACTGGTTGATTATTTCAGGATATTTCCTAGTCATGATTATTACAATCATTTCTCCTGAATGGATTATTGGTGTTGCATATGATTCTGGCGGAGTAACAACATCAACGGTTACAGTACCTTTGGTTACAGCGTTAGGTGTTGGATTGGCAAGTAGTATTCGAGGCAGGAATCCGCTTACCGATGGATTTGGAATGATTGCAATTTGCTCACTATCGCCGATTATTGCAGTTCTAATTTTTGGGATTGTTTTATGATTATTATTGAATCTTTTATTTCTATGTTTTGGGATATAGCCCCTATCATTGGCATAATATTAATTTTTCAGCTATTCATTATCAAGGAAAAAATACCGAATCTAGCTCAAACCTTATTTGGCATCTTTTTGGTTTGGATAGGACTCACGTTATTCATTATCGGACTAGAGAAAGCACTATTCCCAATAGGAAAAATGATGGCTACCCAATTAACTTCACCCGAGTTTCTTGGCAAAAACCAACTAGACTGGAATGACTACTACTGGGTATATTTATTTGCGGCAAGCATAGGCTTCTCAGCAACTATTGCCGAACCCTCTCTTTTGGCTGTGTCGATTAAAGCACAAGAAGTTTCAGGCAACTCAATCAGGGTTTGGCCTTTAAGAATAACAATTGCCCTTGGTGTGGCAATTGGTATTGCACTTGGGAGCTATCGAATTGTTGTTGGCATACCTCTTCATTACTTTATCATTGCTGGCTATGGGGTAGTCATCATACAAACTTTTTTTGCTCCGAAGCAAATTATCGCTCTAGCTTATGATAGCGGTGGTGTCACAACTTCAAGTGTTACCGTACCCTTGGTGGCTGCTTTGGGAATTGGTCTAGCAAGTACTATAGAAGGTAGAAACACACTTATTGACGGATTTGGCTTGATTGCTTTTGCCAGTCTATTTCCTATCATGGGAGTATTAGCTTACGCTCAAATTAAACACTTAATAAACAAATAAGGAGGATGTAATGCAGTTTAAATTAATAATCGCTTTTGTAGATAGCACTAAAACCGATAAAATCTTGTCCGCGACACGAGATCAAGGTGCTACTGGTTCAACCGTTATTTCTCAGGCAAGAGGTGAAGGAGTTAACGACGAGAGAACTTTTTTAGGTCTACATATTGAATCACAAAGAGATGTCATTCTTCTTTTAGTTGAAAAAGAAAATGCACACAATATTCTTGAAACCATTAATGATGTTGGAGCTTTCGACAAACAGTCACATGAAGGTATTGCTTTTCAAATCGATGTGGAAGATGCTGTTGGTGTATTACATCAAATTGAAATAATAACTAAAAACAAAAAAGGGTAAATACGAAGTTAAATTGAATAAAGCACAAATCTAGCTCTATATTTGCCCCAAAATATATTGCGTTAATAGTGGTACAGGTCGACCGGTTGCACCTTTTTTAGAACCACCAAGCCAAGCAGTGCCAGCAATATCTAGATGTGCCCAACGGTAATCTTTCGTAAATCGAGCGAGAAAACACCCAGCTGTAACGGTGCCACCCTCACGACCACCAATATTCGCCATGTCCGCAAAGTTAGACTTAAGTAACTCATCATACTCATCATCTAACGGTAATTGCCAGACGGTATCCATCGCATTACTACCAGCATTTTTCAAATCATCAGCCAAAGCTTGGTCATTTGCCATTAATCCAGAATGATGTTTACCTAAAGCAATAATCACTGCTCCAGTGAGTGTAGCGATGTCGATTACAACTTTTGGATTAAATTTTTTACAGTAAGTTAATGCATCACAAAGAATAAGCCTTCCTTCAGCATCAGTATTTAGAATTTCAACAGTTTGACCTGACATACTTTTTACTACATCACCCGGTTTAGAGGCATCATGAGCAGGCATATTTTCGACAGTCGGAACAACAACAGTAAGATTAACCTTAAGATCCATCTCAGCAACTGCCTTCATCACGCCTAGCACTGAAGCTGCTCCACACATATCAAACTTCATTTCATCCATCTTAGCACCAGGCTTTAGAGAAATACCTCCACTGTCAAACGTTACCCCCTTGCCAACCAACACAATTGGTTGATTTTTACCTGCATTATTGTAACTTAGACTTATTAACTTTCCAGCCTCAGAAGAGCCTTTAGATACCGAAAGCAAAGAATTCATGCCTAATGATTGCATATCTTTCTCTTCAAGCACTTCACAGTTAAGGTTATACTGATTAGCCATAGATTTCGCAGTTTCAGCTAAATAACTCGGTGTGCAAATATTAGACGGTAAATCCCCCAGTTTTCGAGTTAGTCCCATCCCTTTAGCAATAGCAATACCTTTGTTCACATTTCCGGTATCAAGATTTTCTGAATGAATACTGACAGTTTCAAGAGTATTTCTTTCATCTGAGTCACTTGAGTCCACCTTGCTAATCTGATAAGTTTCATTTTGTAGAACTCGAGCTGTTGTTAGTTGCATCCAAGATTCGTCATGATTTTCTATTCCAATATCAGGTAATAATGCATTTTTGACTTTAGCCTTAATAAGGGCCGAAGAAATTGACTTTAAACCTTTAAGAAAATTTTTGTCATTTACAGGTGCCTCACCTAGACCAACAGCTAAGATTCTTTTTGCATCATAGCCGTCTACCCTATTCAAAAAAATAGTTTGCCCAACTTTTGCATCAAACTGATTAATTTCAAGTAAATCTTGAAGGTCAGTGTTTTGATGTTTTAGACCCTCAAAAATATAGACAATGACGCAATCACCATTAAAGCGTTCAACAGACTCTTGTGTAAGTAAAAATTCCATGCTTTTTCTCAAAAAATTATAATGTCGGTATTCTACCAAAAAACGGTAAAATTTATCTCTTTAATCACGTTTATTCCTTATGTATAGAGTATTTTTTTTGTTGTTGTTAGTTTTTTCTAATTTTTCACATGCAAATAAGTATGATGCAATAGAACAATTGCTTCCTTATCTTCCCAATATCTCTATAGAACATCTGAATGATTCTCAGTTGGATGGATTTTACGAGGTTCTTGTTACCGAACCTGGATTAGATGTTCTGTTTATATCTCATGATGGTAATTACGTTATTCAGGGTGATGTCATTAACTTAAAAACCAAATCCAATCTCACAATGAACAAGATTAATTTTTTGAAAAAAGAGATTATTGAAACTATTCCAGAAAATGACAAAATAATTTTTCAATCAAATAATGAGAGATATGTTATTCATGTATTCACTGATGTTGACTGCCCTTATTGCGCTAGATTGCATGCCGATATGCCTACACTGAATGCTTTAGGAATTACCGTGAAGTATCTAGCCTCACCTCTAGCAGAACTTCACCCCCAAGCGCAAGGAATCATGGAAAAAATATGGTGTGCAGAGGATAAAAACCTAGCCATTCACAATTACAAAACGCAGCGCGTCTTACCGAAAAGCACCACATGTAACAATCCAGTAGCTCAACAATTAGCCATCTCAAAAAAATTAGGCGTTAACGGAACACCTTCAATCTTTTTTGAAAATGGTATGAACATACCTGGCTATCAAGAACCAGAAGTCCTCCTACAAAACATTGAACAGACGAACTTTCAATAAGGCAAATGCTAGAGTTATCGCTCATCAGGCAATCTGCTTAATAGTATTAAATAAACATCCCCTCAACGAGGAAGTGTTTCCAGAAGATGCTGAAGAACTACCTTTTGCAAAATCCTTAACCTTTGGTTCGATTCGATTCTATCACCACCTCAATGAACTGATCAATGCTCAACTCAATAAAGCAACAGAAAAGCAAAACCTTGATATACATTGCCTACTCATTTTAGGCGCATACCAGTTAGTTTATGGTGAAACTCCTAATCATGCTGCAATTAATGAGACGGTCTCTGTTGCTGACTATATAGGAAAAGGTTGGGCTAAAAGTCTCATTAATGCAGTTCTAAGAAAAATTGCTAACAATCATAAATCTAGACTTAATAACTCTAATCCTTCTCATCCTACTTGGCTAATAAAGAAACTCAAAAATAATTATCCAGAAGACTACAAAAATATTCTTCAGGAAAATAACCAAAGAGCACCTATGACAATTCGTGTTCATCCGTCAATCAATTCACAACACTATCAAAAACAACTAGAAAAAAAAGGTATTAAAAGTCAAAGATCAACAATTGTATCTCAAGCTTTAATTTTAGATAAACCAGTTGATATCAAACTACTGCCAGGATTTATAAATGGCTCTTGTTTTATACAGGATGCTTCTGCACAATTAGCTGGCCTTCTTTTAAATCCAAATAAAGGAGAATCTATACTTGATGCTTGCTGCGCTCCGGGAGGCAAAACAACACATTTGGCAGAACTTTGCCCTAAAGCATGCATATTGGCACTCGACAATGACGAAAAAAGACTATCAAAGGTGACTGATAATGTTGATCGATACAAGCATAAGAATATCGATATTCAAAAGGGTGATGCGAGACAAAAAGACTGGTGGAATGGTCAACTTTTTGACAAAATCCTACTAGATGCACCATGTTCTGGCACTGGCGTCATTCGTAGACATCCCGATATCAAACTATTAAGAAAACCTAAAGATATCAATAAACTTTGTAAAACTCAGGCATCAATGCTTAGCAATCTTTGGACATGTCTTAAGCCTGGAGGTATATTTCTATATGCTACCTGTTCAGTATTAATCAAAGAAAATGAAGGTCAAATTGAAAATTTCCTCAATCAAACTAATGATGCAAAAATAGAAAAAATAGACATACCTTGGGGAGATGGAATATTAGGAAAACAGAAATTACCTGAAAAAGAGTTTGATGGTTTTTATTTTGCCAAAATTGTAAAAACTATCTAGGTTATATTTCCGTTACTTCTCAAGGGCAATATCTAGAACTTGGTCAATCCATTTCACTTTCTTTATTTCCAGTTTATCCTTAATCTTCTCTGGTACTTCAGAAAGTTCACGTTCATTATCATCAGGAATAATGACTGTCTTAATGCCGCCTCTCAATGCTGCTAGTAGCTTCTCCTTGAGGCCACCAATAGGTGTAACCTCGCCTCTTAGAGTTATTTCTCCAGTCATTGCCACTGTAGCTTTAACCTTGCGTCCAGTTAACACTGAAACCAGCGCAGTACACATGGCAGCACCAGCGCTCGGCCCATCTTTTGGTGTTGAACCATCAGGAACATGGATGTGAATATCAAGCTTCTCATGAAAATCTTCTTTGATCTTCAGTTCTCCTGCACGAGACCTCGTTACTGACATTGCAGCTTGAATTGACTCTTTCATTACATCGCCTAGCTGGCCAGTATAATTCAATTTTCCTTTACCTTTATAAGTTGTAGCCTCAATAGTTAATAGATCACCTCCAACTGCTGTCCATGCTAAACCAGTTACCTCACCAATTTGATTATGCTCTTCAGCTAATCCAAATCGGTGCTTCTTCATACCCAAAAATTTCGGCAAACTTTTTGAGTTGATGATGGCTCTAGCTTTGCGTTTTTTTAGTGTCACATCTTTTACTACTTTGCGACAAATGCTACCAATTTCTCTATCTAGATTTCGAACACCTGCCTCACGAGTGTAATAACGAATCATATCAAGTATGGCAGAATCTTTAAAAACAATTTCACTAGACTTAACACCATTATTTTTCATCTGTTTTGCAATTAAATGTTGTTTCGCGATTTGTAACTTTTCATGCTCCGTATAACCTGAAATATGGATTATTTCCATTCGGTCCAGTAAAGCTTGAGGCAAATCTAGTGAATTTGCGGTTGCAACAAACATAACCTGTGATAGATCGTAGTCAACCTCTAGGTAATGATCATTGAATGTATGATTTTGTTCAGGGTCCAACACTTCTAGCATTGCTGAACTTGGATCTCCTCTGTAATCCGATGCCATCTTATCTATCTCATCTAATAGAAATAATGGATTTTTTACTTTGACTTTTTGCATTTTTTGTACAATGGATCCTGGCATAGCACCGATATATGTTCTTCGATGGCCTCGAATCTCTGCCTCATCTCTTACACCTCCAAGAGCCATACGGATATATTTTCGATTAACCGACCGAGCAATAGATTCACCTAGTGAAGTCTTACCAACACCTGGGGGCCCAACAAGACAAAGTATATTAGCCTTATTGTGACTAACTCTAGTTTGCACAGCTAGATGCTCTAAAATTCTTTCCTTGACCTTGTTTAAGCCATAATGGTCGTCATCTAATATTTTTTGCGCTTTCACTAAATCTTGATTGATGTATGTTTTTTTACTCCAAGGTACAGAACATAAATTCTCGATATAGGTCCTGATAATTGAAGCATCGGCTGTCTGTGAAGACATTCTTTGTAGTTTATTTAGTTCGCTTTTTGCCTTCGCTTTTGCCTCCTTTGGCATTTTTGCTTTTTCGATATTTTTCTTTAGTTCTTCAATTTCATTTTCATCATCAAGAGTTCCAAGCTCTTTCTGAATAGACTTCATTTGTTCATTCAAATAATAGTCCCTCTGATTTGACTCCATCTGTTTACGGACTCGACTTTGTATTTTCTGTTCTGCACCTAATACATCAAGCTCTTCCTCAAGTATGGTAAGAATTTTCTCTAGTCGATCTTTAGCAGAATGACTCTCTAAAAGGTTTTGTTTTTCTTCGACTTTGAGATTAAGATTGGCAATAATAACGTCACTAAAACGCTCCGTATCAGTGATTTCCTTTAGCACCTTAAAAACCTCATCAGGTATTTTCTTGCTGAGCTTTATATATTTTTCAAAATTATCTAAAGTCAACCTCATCATTGCCTTAATTTCAGTGCCATCCACGATAGACAAAAAACAATCACTAAGAACAACTTCTGTGTGGCCACCAACATCAACAAATTCATCAATATTTGACCTTTTAACTCCTTCAACAAGAACCTTAATTGTCCCGTCCGGTAATTTTAATAATTGAAGAATTGTAGCCAATGTACCAACTCTATGAAGGTCATTATTGGTTGGGTCCTCTATAGCTTCATCTTTTTGTGTTACCAAAAAAACATTTTTATCTGCTTCCATTGCATGCGTAATTGCATTAACAGAAGATTTTCTTCCGATAAATAAAGGAATAACAGTGTGCGGAAAGACAACCACATCTCGCAGTGGCAGCAATGGTACTGTTTGTGCGATTAAATCATTTGAATTTGTTGATTCTTCTGTTCCCATAATAACGACACGCCTTGCTTATCTAATAATTTCTTTAGATAGTGCTTAGTAACGTTAATTTCAAGTAGCCATTGACCAAATTCATTCATTTTCTCATTATGGATGTATCCAATATTGTGGATTTCACTTCTTATATATGCTGACTGAACGTCCAACTGAATACTTGCACGAGTCATCATACCACTAAGAGACTCGGATAAGGCTTGATAAAGCAAATCTATGCCAATTCCAGAGCCAGCTGACAACCAAACTCTATATATCTTACCGTAATGATTTTTGTCAACTCTGGGCTTAAAACCTTTGATTTCATCAATCTTGTTCATAACTATGATGCTGGGTACCTCTTGGGCGTCGATTTGTTTAATAATATCATTGACCTGATCAATTTTTTCATTACTATTTTCATCTGAGGCGTCAACAATATGGAGCAAAACATTTGCCTCGCTAGTCTCTTCTAGAGTTGATTTAAATGCATCAATCAAATCGTGAGGTAAATCCTGAATAAATCCAACAGTATCAGCAATAACTGCCTCACCGGATGCTGGCAAAATAACTTTTCTTATAGTAGAATCTAGAGTAGCGAAAAGCTTATCGTCTGTATAAACATTGGATTTAGTTAGACGATTAAATAATGTTGACTTGCCTGCGTTTGTATAGCCTGCTAATGCTATCATTGGAAGATCGTTTTTATTCCGAGACTTTCTACCTAAACTTCTTTGTTTGTGAACCTTTTCAAGTCGCTTGTGTATATACTTTATACGTTTACCAATCAAGCGCCTGTCAGTTTCTAGCTGTGTTTCACCTGGGCCACGAAGTCCAATACCACCTTTTTGTCTTTCAAGGTGGGTCCAACCTCTCACTAGTCTAGTGGAAAGATGCTTTAACTGCGCTAATTCAACCTGCAGCTTACCTTCAAATGAACGAGCCCTAAGAGCGAAGATATCCAAAATCAAACCTGTGCGATCCATAACTTGACATTTACATGATTTTTCTAGATTACGTTCCTGAGAAGGAGAGAGTTCGGTTGAAAGAATCACTAGGTCAATCTCATTTTCATCAACAATAGCTTTTAATTCTTCAACCTTTCCTTTTCCTAGATAGAACTGAACACTAGGTACATTTATTTTTACCTCCAGTGTTCGGATAACGTTTAGACCAGAAGAAAAGGCAAGTTGGATGAATTCTTCTATTGTATTAGCACTATACCTATTGGAAAACTTTTCAATATATACCAATAATGTACGTTCACCCTGACCTACAGTTTCTTTTTGTCGATCAAATAACTCCATTAATATTATTGGCTTATGTTCATAAAATTATTAGATTCTTCAACTTGCTTTGCGGTTACTGTTTGCTTGTTTTTCAGAGACATGAAGAATAATAGGTTTTTTTTCACCGTTCACTACGGCTTTATCAATGATTACTTCCCTTGCACTATCAGCAGAAGGTACTTCGTACATTGTATCCAGCAAAAGGTCTTCTAAAATAGAGCGCAATCCTCTAGCGCCAGTTTTTCTTTCGACTGCGAGTTTTGCAATAGCCAATAAAGCATTCTTTCTGAATGTTAACTTAATGCCTTCGATTGCAAAGAATTCTTGGAACTGTTTGACAACTGAATTTTTTGGTTTTATAAGAATTTCTACTAAGTCATCCTCGCTAAGCTCGTCAAGTGAGGTATTAACAGCTAGTCGACCTACCAGTTCAGGAATCAATCCAAATTTAATTAAATCATCTGGCTCTAGTAAATTAAATAGCTCTGAAATCGTCTTCTTATTTTTTTCATACTTAACATCGGCAGAAAAGCCAATACCGGTTGCTTTTTCTACGCGTCTATCAATTACCTTTTCTAGGCCATCGAATGCACCACCACAAATAAACAATATCTTTGAAGTATCAACATCAATAGTTTCTTGGTTTGGATGCTTTCTACCTCCTTGGGGTGGTACAGAAGCTATAGTCCCCTCAATTAACTTTAACATAGCCTGTTGTACGCCTTCACCTGAGACATCTCGCGTGATTGAAGGAGAATCAGAGCGTCTTGAAATTTTATCAATTTCATCTACAAAAATAATTCCTTGCTCTGCCTTTTCTGGATCAAAGTCACATTTTGTCAATAAACTTTTAATTACATTCTCTACATCATCTCCAACATAGCCTGCTTCAGTTAAGGTTGTAGCATCAGCCACTGCAAATGGCACGTCTAAAAAGCGTGCTAAGGTTTTTGCAAGAAGAGTCTTACCGCTTCCGGTTGGTCCAATAAGCAGTATGTTGGACTTCTCAAGTTCGACATCGTTTGAAATATAATCGGTTTTTAAGCGTTTGTAGTGATTATAGACAGCAACAGACAAAACTTTCTTCGCTCTAGACTGACCAATCACATATTCATTTAAAAAGTCAAATATTTGTCTCGGAGTGTAATTCCAATTAACGTGTTGGTCTTGCTTCTCTTTAATCGCCTGTTGTCGTATTAGACTATAACAAGAATCTATGCATTCATCACATATATAAACCCCTGGTCCTGCGATTAAACGACTAACCTCATCTTTACGTTTAGAACAGAAGGAGCACTGTAGATCTTGATTATTTTCAACCATTAGTAATCAGAATTTAGCGCTTCGTGAGAACTTTGTCAATGATTCCATATTTTGCAGACTCGTTAGCTGACATAAAATAGTCTCGATCAGTATCTTTCTGGATAGTCTTAATATTTTGACCTGTATGGTTTTTGAGTATAGTATTTAATCTATCTCTAGTCTTAAGTATCTCTTGTGCGTGGATGTCAATATCGCTTGCTTGGCCAGAAAATCCACCTAATGGTTGATGAATCATAACCCTAGCATGGGGTAGGGCAAATCTCTTTGTCTTTGTGCCGGCACAAAGCAGTAAGGCCCCCATACTAGCAGCTTGACCTATACAGAGAGTAGATATATCTGGCTTTATAAACTGCATAGTGTCATAGATAGCCAAACCAGCAGAAACAGAACCGCCTGGTGAATTAATATACAGATGTATGTCCTTTTCTGGGTTTTCAGACTCCAAAAATAATAGTTGGGCCACTACAACATTCGCAGTGTAGTCCTCAACTGGACCAACCAAAAAAACCACACGTTCTTTGAGTAGTCTGGAGTAGATATCATATGCTCTCTCACCTCTCCCAGAGTCCTCTACTACCATTGGTATTTGATGTAAGTTTTTAATTGCCATATCAGTTTTGTGGACTTATAATTTCTTGAAAAGTTTTCTCTTTAACTTTCACTTTTGCCTCCGTAGTAATATAGTCTACTACAAGTTGTTCGACAACAATTGATTCAATGCTTTCCATTCTTGAAGGATCTGACTTGTACCACTCTATCATTTGAGGAGCACTTTCACCATAAGTCATTGACATCTCTTTTAGTTTAGCATCAACTTGCTCTTTGTCAGGCTTGATTTCATAATCTTTGGCAATCTTATTGACTAATAAACCCAGTCTCACTCTTCTAGATGCTTCCTCTTTAAACAAATCATTCGACATTTTATTATTTGACGGTATCCCCTGCTGCTCCATTCTAGCTTCCATGTCTTTTAACAAGTTACTTGCCTCAGCATCAATGGTGGACTCCGGAACTTCAAAAATATTTGCTTCTAGAAGTGCTGTAAAGGCAAAATCTTTATTCTGCTGATTAACCCTTGAAGCAAGCTCAATCTGCATCTGGTTTGACATTCTATTCTTCATAGTTTCCAAGTCATTTTCACCGTATTTTTTGGCTAATTCATCGTCAAGATTTAACTTCTTAGGAGAGCCAATTTCATTTACCTTAACCTTAAAGACAGCCGCTCTACCGGCTAGATTTTCAACATGGTAGTCTTGCGGAAAGGCAGCTTTGATTTCTAGCTCTTTACCAACAGTAGCATCTATCAAGCCTTGCTCAAAGCCCTCAATCATTGCACCTCTACCTAAAATAATTTCGAAACCTTCTGCGGCTCCTCCATCAAACGATTCGCCATCAAGTTGACCTTCAAAATCAATAATTAAGCGGTCACCTTCTTTAGATTTACGTTTAACTGATTTGTATTCGGTCGCCCTATCTTGAAGGTCTTGGAGAGCCTTGTCCTCATCCTCTTTCGATACTTTTGCGTTAATTTGGTCAAAAGTCAAGCCCGCCAATGATGACACATTTATTTCAGGAAAAACCTCAAATTCGATAGTATAAATAAAATTGTCACCGCTCTCAAAGTCCACCTTAGTTAATGAAGGTTGCGTGGCAGGTGATATTTTCGCGTCAGCAAGAGCCTCAGCTAAAGTTTCAGTAACAACCTCGTTTGAAGCATCTGCCTTAGCATTGGAGCCAAAACGCTGGCGGAGAATTGTTGCTGGAACTTTTCCTTTTCTGAAACCATCAATGCGTGTTTGTTTAGCAAGGTTTTGTATAATCTTGTCGGTTTTTTGGTTAAAGGTATCAATAGGAATCTCAACTTCAAGCGATCTTTTAAGCCCTTCTAGGGTATTTAATGAGGTCTTCATTTATTTATTTTAAGCATCTAAAAAAAACAAGAAATTATACAGGAATTTAGAAGGCAAAAAAAAGACAGCTTTTAATGTCTTTTTTATTAAAAAAAGCTACTAAAAACGTGAACCAGCATAGCTCACTTGATATTGTGCTCGAGCTAACCATTCTGGGTTTAATTGAATACCCCATCCTGGCTTATGATTCATTATTAGTTCACCTTCAGTTATTTTAAAGTCTGGTGAAAAAATATCTGCCTGCCAAGGATAATAATCCAAGCCTTCTATAGAAAATTCTAGATACTTTCCAGCATTTGGAATCGCCCCCATGATATGAGCTGAAAATAGCGTTACGAGGGACAAATTTGCACTATGCAAGGTGATCGGTATGTTAGCCTTTTGAGCTAATTTAGCAACATCTAAAGTACGCGTAACTCCACCCATATAACAAACATCAGGCTGCAGAATGTTGACCACCTGAGTGTCAATCATATGTTGCCAAACTCGCATATCGTTGTCCTGCTCACCGCCACTTATATCAATATCTAAGGCATCGTTTACTTGGCGTGTCCATTCAGGCTTCCAGTAGGGGCATGGCTCTTCAAAATGACTAACGCCGTAATCTTTAAGCATTTGTCCAACCTCAATAGCTTTAGCTGGAGTGTAGGCACTATTAGCATCTACAAGTAATACCACTGAATCACCTAAAACTTTTCGTATTTGTTTGACAATGGCTTCTGTTCTGCCTGGCCACTGGTCTTGATCATGACCACATTCACGACCGATTCTAAATTTAAAGGACTTATAGCCGTACATCTCTTTTAAAGATAAGAAGCGCTCTGCCTCGGCCTCAGGACTTATATCACGCCTCATACTTGAAGCGTATACCGGGATTGAGGACGGATTTCCACCAATCAACTGACATACACTTTTATTGGCACGTTTAGCTTTTATATCCCAGAGCGCAGTATCTAAACCACACAAAGCTCGATAAAGGTATGTACCTGGAAATTTATGTTCACGTTCAAGAACTTCTCGATTCAGACCGCCAGTATCATCACCTTCCCATCCCAATATATGTGGTGCTATTTGACGATGAAAAACTTGGGCAGTTATATCAGCGTTGTATGTCGAAGTTTGGCCCCAGCCTTCTTCACCTTCATCTGTTCTAACACGCAACATGCCAACGTATTCATTGGCATAAGTTTCTAAACTAATTATTTTCATAAAAAAACCTAGTTGGTTACTTATTTTGCACTATATCAGACAAAATAAGATCTGAAGCCTTTTCGCCCACCATAATTGATGGGGCATTAATGTTGCCGCATACTAATTGCGGGAAAATGGATGCATCTGCTACCCTAAGACGGTCTATTCCGTACACTTTGAGTTTTTTATCAACTACATTAGTGGATGGGTCAGGTCCCATTCGGCATGTACTTGTAGGATGGAAAACAGTCCAGGCGTAGCCTCTAATATCTTCTATCAATTGTTCATCTGTTTGACACTCTAGCCCAGGGCGAAACTCATCTTTGATAAACTTGCCTAAACTTTTGGTTTGGGCAAGTCTTCTTAACAATTTCACACCCTCCAATAAATCGTGAACATCATCATCATGAGATAAATAATTGGGCTCAATCAAGGGTGCAGCTAATTTATCATTACTGGTAATCCGTATCTGTCCTCTTGACCTGGGTCGGCAATTTGATACACCTAATAACATCGCCGAAAAAGGGTCTGGACTCATCATTGCTCGCTTCCCTGGTGGAATACGAGTATAGCTTACAGGGGAGTAGTAAAGCTGAATGTTAGGACTTGAAAGTCCTTCACGAGTACGCACAAAGCCTCCCGCCTGATTAACACTGAGACTTAAAGGACCCGTCCTACTGACGATATAACGAATACCCTGCAAAAGCTTACCCCACCATGGTCGAAGCTGATCATTCAAAGTCTTGACATTACTTGTATAGAAATAATCTACCGCTAGGTGATCTTGAAGATTTTTTCCAACAGCGGGACTGTGATGAATCATTGAAACATTGGCTTCCTTTAGAACTGACTCAGGTCCAATTCCGGATAACTGAAGTAATTGAGGCGAATTTATCGACCCAGCACTTAAAATCACTTCACGTTTTGAAAACACCTGGCAAATTTTTCCAGCCCACTTATACTCAACACCGATGGCGATTTTATCTTTAAAAAGAATTCTTGTTACATGCGCTTTAGTAATGACGGTTAGATTTTCCCGTTTCATTGCTGGCCTTAAGTAGGCTCTGGATGATGACATTCTTTGCCCTTCATGGGTTGTAATTTGATAATAACCCACACCATCTTGTGAAGCACCATTCATGTCTCTGTTGAATTCAATCCCCAACTCTTCTGCTGCAGAAATAAAGCTTTGACATAGAGGATGCAGCTGCTCAGAAACATCAGCCACCTTGAGTGGACCTTCTCCGCCACGATAATCATCAGAACCATGATGCCAAGACTCCATTTTCTTAAAATAAGGCAATAAATCTTGATATGACCAGCCAGTATTTCCTGCTTCACTCCAATCATCAAAATCTTGCCGATTCCCTCTAACGTAAACCATGGCATTGATGGAGCTTGAACCTCCAAGCACTTTGCCTCGTGGCCAGTAACTTGTTCGATTATTAGCACCTGGATTTGGCTCTGTCTGATACATCCAATTGACATCTTTTTGGTAATAGGTCTTACCGTAACCGATTGGCATTTGTATATAGAAGCGTCGATCAGAACCACCTGCCTCAAGAAGCAATACCTTATTTTTAGAATCCTTACTGAGTCGATTCGCTAAAACACAGCCGGCTGAACCCGCCCCAATAATAATAAAATCGTAGTCAGTCATAAATAATAATCGTCTGGACAAGTTAAATTGCATTTTATAAGTAATTTATTTTAAATAATCTCAAAAAAAAAATTAAATAAGATAAACTTAGAGGTATCCACACTTTTTGGGAAACCAATAAATATTGGTGATGGATGTTTTTTCATATTTTTTAGGAGAGAATAATGAAATTTTTTAACAAGATACTAGCACTAACAGTAATATCTTTAGGCCTATCATCTTTTTCACTTTCAGCAAACGCTGACTGTGGTAAAGCAAGGCTTGCCGATTTTGACTGGAGTAGTGCTAATATTCATACTGCTATCGTTAGCTTTATACTTGAACACGGTTATGGCTGTGAAGTTGAAGTAACGAAAGGCAGTACAACACCAATCATGGCTGCTCACTATGATGGTCAGCTAGATATTGTTACAGAGCTTTGGTATGACAACATTGTAGGAAACTATGATCCGGTTGAAGAAGCTGGAGTAATTAGAAATCTTGGTATTAATACTCCTGACTCTCAGCAAGCTTTTTATGTTGACAGAACCACAGCAGATAAGTACAACTTGAAATCTGTATTAGATATGCTCAATCCTGAAGTTGCAGCGCTATTCACCGACCCAGAGGATCCCTCTAAGGGTAGGATGACAAGCTGTATTTCTGGATGGACTTGCTATACAGTTAACTATGTCAAACAGCGAGTATATGGACTGGACAAATACTACACTAACTTTGATCCAGGTTCAGGTGGTGCATTAGACGCTGCTATTGCTGGCGCATTTGCTAAGAAACAACCAATCTTTACCTACTACTGGGCACCAACCGGTTTGATGGGTAAGGTTGACTTAGTAAGACTAAAAGAGCCACCATTTGACGAAGCTTGCTGGGATGCAATGTCTGCAGTTGTAGAGGATATTAAGGCTAACGGTAAAGACGCGTATCAGCCTACTTGTGCAACTGAGTATAGAGACATGTCGCTTGACAAGTCTATTCTCACCTCCTGGGAGGCCACTCATCCAGAAGAGACTGCTTTCTTAGAAGCATATAGCATACCAACCGCAACGGTTAACAAGCTACTTGCATTCTATGAAGATGAGTCTGATGGTGATATGGAATTAACTGCCGTTGAATACTTAAAGAATTCTTCAGAATGGAAGTCTTGGGTATCAGCTGAAGCAGCTGCCGGAGTTGAGGGAGCACTATAAGTTATATTTCATATAAAAAAAGAGCTCACTTGTGGGCTCTTTTTTTCTTAACTTGTCATCATGATTAAAAAATTAATTGTATATCTATCGTTACCAATCATATTCGTCTGGCTACTGATAACTAGTTATAACGCTTCAAAATGGAAACCAGATAGTTTCAGTGAAGTGCTAGCCGATGGACGTTGGTTGAATGATTGGCCAAAGTGGCTAGATATACCGTTAATGAAATGGATCAATGATGGCTTCAAGGTTTTTAATGAGGAGTACGGCATATACTTTGAGATAGTTAACAACTTCCTACTTGGAGCAATACTATCGATTAAAAAATTTCTTGTGATGCTTCCATGGCCACTTGTAATTGCACTTGTAGTTGTAATAGTCTTCTTTTCTAGTGGTAGAAAATTAGGAACCACGGTTTTTGTTGGTATATGCACCTTCTTTATTGGTTTTCTGCATCCAAAGTTTTGGGATAAGGCAATCGAAACAACCTCTATTATGTTAATTGGTATTCTGATATGTGTTATTTTAGGGATACCACTCGGTATTGTAATGTCTCGAAGTGTGAAGGTTAGAAATGCAATACTTCCTGTTCTCGATCTCATGCAAACGATTCCGAGTTTTTGTTATCTCATCCCTGGAATTATGCTTTTTGGTTTGGGCGCCGTTCCGGCAATTATTGCAACCGTGATTTATGCAATACCGCCGTTAGTTCGTTTGACTGATCTAGGCATTCGTCTGGTTGATATAGAAGTTATTGAGGCTGCTGAAGCTTTCGGAGCAAGTAGGAGACAAAAACTACTTAAAATACAACTACCTCTTGCACTTCCCAATATTATGCAGGGTATTAACCAATGTACTATGATGGCACTGGCAATGGTAGTCATTGCATCAATGATTGGTACAAGAGGGCTGGGAGATGAGGTCTTACTAGGCTTACAACAACTCAATGTAGGTAAAGCGACTGAGGCTGGCTTAGCAATCGTACTGCTAGCAATAGTTCTAGATAGAATTACTCAGGCCTACGGACAAAAAATTCAGGATAGAAATAAACCACCAACAAAATAACCACTACCATGTCAAAAATAGAAGTCAAAAATATTTATAAAATCTTTGGTAGTCATCCAGAAAAAATCCTTCCAATGGTAAAAGAAGGTGCCACTAAAGAAGAGGTTAGAGATGAAACTGACCATACCGTTGGACTGGACAACGTCTCTTTATCAATCAAAGAAGGTGAAATTTTTGTTTGTATGGGTTTATCTGGCTCAGGTAAGTCAACTCTCATAAGGCATATCAATAGACTTATTGACCCTACATCAGGAGAGGTACACGTTGATGGTGTTGACGTATTATCACTAGATAGTAAAGAATTACTTGATTTTAGAAAAAACTCCATGAGTATGGTATTTCAGAGATTTGGCTTGTTTCCTCATAGAACGATTATAGAAAATGTCGCGTTCGGATTAGAAGTACAAAAAATCCCTTTAGACGAGAGAAATGAGACTGCTAGAATGCAAATAGAGTCGGTTGGACTTCAAGGTTTTGAAGATCAATATCCTGCTCAGCTATCTGGAGGAATGCAGCAACGAGTAGGTCTTGCTAGGGCACTTGCAACTAATCCACAGATCCTTTTAATGGATGAAGCGTTTAGCGCCCTGGATCCCCTAATTAGAAGTGACATGCAAAACCAACTAGTTGAGCTCCAATCGAAACTCAAAAAAACAATTGTATTTATTACACATGACCTTGATGAATCTCTTAAATTAGGAGACCATATAGGCATACTTAATGGGGGAAGGCTAGTTCAAGTTGGTCGTCCAGAAGATATCATAATGAGCCCAGCGGATGATTATGTTAAAGCCTTTGTTAAGGATGTTAATCGCTCAAAGGTTTTGCGAGCGAAAACCGTTATGACTAAGGTTGAACAGTTTGATAAAAAAAATATGAACCCCTCAAATACCTATACTATTGAAGGCAATGTTGTAATTGAGGATATCATTCCTAAAGTACTAAAAGAAAGATCAACCATCAATGTCGTTGATCAAAATGGTGACACGATGGGATATATTACAGCTGACGAGTTATCTGACGCTTTAACCAAACATTAACTTGCTATTATTAATTAATGTCAAAAAAAAATATTATTATTTCCGCTGCAGCAGATGGCATTGGATGGAGTATAGCTAAATCCTGCATAGAAAAAAATTATAACGTTTATTTAACAGACATCAATCAAAAGAAAATCGATGAAATTAGTGAACATTCATTAATCAATACAAAAATATTCATAGATTATGTTGAAGCCAACAATCCTCAATCGGTGGCAAAATATTTTGACTCTTTAAAAGAAAAAATATCCAACGTTGATGGTCTCATAAACAATGTTGGAATAGCTGGCCCTACCGGTCCAATGGAAAGCCTTTCTGTTTCTGACTGGAAAAACACAATAGATATTAACTTAAATAGTCATTTTTATTTTTCTAAATACGCCATTCCTTTATTAAAAGCTCATAACGGTGGATCAATAATTAACATCTCATCTACCGCAGGTTTATTTGGTTTTCCACTAAGAACGCCTTATGCTGCAAGTAAATGGGCTGTGATTGGAATTACCAAGTCACTTGCAATGGAGTTAGGCGAGTTTAATGTCAGAGTAAATGCCATTTGTCCTGGCTCAGTGACAGGTGATAGAATGAAAAGAGTGATAGAGGCAAAGGCAAAAGCCATAGGAATTACAGAAAAAGAATTACAACAGGATTATGAATCCATGACCTCTCTTAGAACTTTCGTAGATAAAGATGACATTGCCAATATAGCTATGTTTTTACTTTCAAATAAGGCAAATCGAATATCCGGTCAAGTTATGACTGTAGATGGTAACACTGAAAGAATGAATTAGGCACGCTTGCAGTGTTATAGATAATTATCTTTGGAAGTTTAATCAATTATTAATGCAGACCTGCGATATATTGAGCCAAAGCTTCAATTTCAACATTAGTTAAACTTTTAGTAACATTTCTCATCATGCCTTCATAGTCATTTTCTCTCGCATAATCATCTGAACCAGTTTGTAAATTGAAAGAGGATTGTCTGAAAGCAATAAGTTGTTGAGCAGTGTATTCTGCGTATTGACCTCCAACAGCTGGAAATTTAGCGCTAGGAATCCCTAAACCTTTAGGACCATGACATGCGATACATGCTGTTGTTTGTGTATCCTTTTTGCCACCTATGTAGATTTTGCGGCCCAGTTCTATTGTTTCTGCGTCAGCCTTTGCTGAATTCTCGCTGACTGTCTGTGAGGCGAAGTAGGCTGCTAGATCCATCATGTCTTGCTCTGAAAGTGTAGCAACAACCCCAGCCATCAATGCACTTGGTCTTGCACCAGACTTGAAATCTTGTAACTGTTTGAATAAGTATCCTTCACCTTGTCCTGCAATTTTAGGAAAATTTGACATAAGACTATTACCATCAGCTCCATGACAACCCATACAAGTTGCTGCTTTGGTCTGACCAGCCTCTATATCACCCGATGCAAAACTGACTGAAGAAAAAGCTACAAAAACAATAGATAATAAAATAGAGGTTTTTTTCATTCCTAGTCTCCAAAAAAAATTCCAAGTCATTATACGGGAATATTAACAATCCAGTTAACATCTATTGGGCTAGTTTTTGCTATTTAACTTTTAATGATGAGAGATAGTCTGCAATAGCTCTTTCGAAACCTTCAGCCATTGGCGCCATTGCAGCCATTATTGGGTTTTCCCTTTCACCAGACTGAAAAGCTTCAAGCTGCAAAACTATCCAGTCAGAACTTCTACCAGCAAGGGAAGGGTAATTCTCATCTTCTGAATATCCCCCCTTACCGTGACAAGTTGAGCAACCTAAGGCTTCATACATTGCCTCACCTTCTTCAGACTTACTTTCTGATAAAGCATCCAAAGAGAAAGTCCAGGTCAACATAAACGCGATGATTAAATAATTCTTCTTCATAATCAAATCAAGATTATACACATCTTGTTCTAATCTATATTGATTGCAATTCTGAAACTATTTTCCTTTCCATTTTGGAGTGCGTTTTTGAGAAAAAGCAAGAGGTCCTTCTTTCGCATCTTCAGATTTAAGCATTTCTTGATACGCTGTAATCTCACCGGAACGCATTTTTGTATAAGCTACTTCCAAGTCCAAATGTTCTGTCTCCCTAATAACAGATTTTATCGCCGCTAGCGACAGGGGAGCTGACTTAGCAATTTCATGTGCCCACTTAATTGCTTTTTCTTTTAACACTTCTAATTCACAACTTTTGTTGACTAGACCATATTTTTTTGCCTCCTCAACATCCATTCTTCGTCCAGTCATAAGAAGTTCTATTGCTATTGCTTTTGGTAGTCGCCGAGGCAATCTCAAAACTCCTCCACTATCAGGAATGATTCCTAAGGTGGCTTCGGGTACAAAAAACTCTGCTGTATTGGAAGCAATTATGAGGTCAGCTGCTAACGCTAGTTCAAAACCTCCACCAACTGCCAATCCATTTACTGCAGCTATAACTGGCTTATTTAAGTTCCACAACTCAGTCAATCCAGCAAACCCACCAGGGCCAAAATCTGCATCAACTGCTTCCCCTTGTGCAGCGGCCTTTAAGTCCCAGCCACCGCAAAAGAAACGCTCACCTGCCCCAATAATTACTGCAACTCGTAACATGGGGTCATCTCTAAACGAGATAAAGGCCTCACCAAGTTCGTGACTCGTAGGTGCATCAATAGCGTTAGCCTTAGGGCGATCCAGAGTTATAAGTAGAACTTCATCAAAGATTTCAATTTCAACTGATTTTTTCATTTATCTCTCTCAATACAATTACTATATATTTTATCTTTATTTCCTCAGTTTAACCAAAGCGTCAACCGCTATGACACCTTTTCCTTGAGGTAAAACTAACAAGGGGTTTATATCTAACTCTACAACCTGATTCAATTTAATAAATTCAACAACAGACATTACCGCATCAACCAAAGTCTCTAAATCACCAGCAGGATTTCCTCGATACCCTTTAATCAAAGGATATGAAGTTAATTTCGATATAGTAGACAAAACATCATGACGTTCAATTGGCAGCATTAAGGGAATACAATCATTTGTTAGTTCGACCAAAACACCACCACTACCGATCACCAGATAATTACCGAACAATGGATCTAAATTAACACCAATAAAAAATTCTGTTACAACATTTTCTACCATCTTTTCGACAAGCAAGTTAGGTTCGATTTTTAGCAACTCAGTTGCAGCCAACCTAAGTTCATCTTGATCCTTTATATTAAGCCTAAGAGCATCAGCCTCAGACTTATGCACTAACTCCTTGCTTGAAGCCTTTATCACGACAGGATAAGTCAACCTTTCTGCCCACCCTAAAGCATCTTCAACGCTTGAAGCTAAACCTCCTTGAGGTATTGATAGGCCATACTCCGAAAGTAATTGTTTTCCTTTATATTCGCTCAGAGTGATATGACCTTGTTCTGTATTTCCTGAATGCTTAATCAGTTCTATAGCTTTCAATGAATCTCTTATAAAAGCTTTAGAGCAATTATATGAATGATGAAGTGACTTAAGACATATGTCCAGACCGATCATTGGGACAATGTTATATTTTCGACATTCTGAGATAATACGTTTCGGCATACAATCTGCCATCGAGGCTAACACGATAGCATTTTTGCCAGTTTCCCTTACAGCGTCACTTAAAGCTAATAAAGTGTTGTCCCAGTCTTGTTGATTCTCTTCGTCTGTTTTTGGCCAATCCAATAGCAGCATTGTTGCTGCAAAGTCAGCACTCATCATCTCTTTAAAACAGGCTGCAGTTCGGTCTCGATCACCCCAAACAAATGTATGGTAGTCAAGTGGATTGGAAACTTCTACATATTCATTCAGCGTTTTTTTGATACTCTGCTTGTGGTCATCCTCAAGACTTGGAAAAGAGATATCAAGACCATCTATCAAGTCAGCCATCATTCCGGCTTCTCCACCGGAACAACTCATTGATGCCACTTTGTTGTGTTCGATAGGGCCTAGAAGACTCAGCAACTTCAAGGTCTCCAAAAACTCTGGTACCGTATCTACCCTAGCAATCCCAAGACGCTCAAAAAAAACATCAAAAAGTTCGTCTGTACCGGACAGTGAACTTGTATGACTTAATGCAATCTTGGCCGATATATCTGTACGGCCACTTTTGATTGCCACAACGGGAATTTTCTTCTTGATAGCCAAACGCCCAACAGCGTCAAAGGCAGCGACATCTTGAATCCCCTCAATATGAAGCCCAATTGCATTAACTCTACTGTCATCTAAAACGGTTTTCATAATATCAGTGATATTTATTGAAGCCTGGTTTCCTAGCGTAAACATATAAGCTATTGGTAAACCAATAGCTTGCATAGTCATATTCAAACCAATATTGCCGCTTTGAGTAATAATTGCAACGCCTTTATCGATGATATCGCAACCCTGCAAATCAGGCCACAATGCAACCCTATCCAAACTATTAATGAAGCCGTAACAATTAGGACCAATTATTGGCATCTTGCCTGCTGCATCAATCAACCTTTGACTTCTCTTTCCTCCATCATCGCCAACTTCACTAAATCCAGAAGCATATATTACTGCCCCACCTCCACCCATTTCATTTAGCTCAGCTACAATATCGATTGCAGATTCTGCATTAACTGCAATAAAAGCTGCATCCGGAGGCTTTGGTAAATCCATCACGCT
Source organism: uncultured Piscirickettsiaceae bacterium (assembly GCA_964606585.1). Lineage (GTDB taxonomy): Bacteria > Pseudomonadota > Gammaproteobacteria > PS1 > Pseudothioglobaceae > Pseudothioglobus. The sequence continues at coordinate 7,934 of CAZSHL010000004.1, read as the reverse complement.
CTTATAACAATCCAGCCCTTCAATTCTTTCTCTGTTAGGATGTACCGACCATATTTTGCCGTTATAGCCCATTCTAAGAGTTTCCCTGATTGCAAAAACAGCCCCTTTATGTCCAACCACGGCAATGGATCGAGGAGAAATGAGACGCATCAAATTTGATTTATCCATCGGGTATTACGATTCGTAAGGCCTTAACAAAGATCGCGATATGATGTGACGCTGTATTTCACTGGTACCATCCCAAATACGTTCAACTCTATGGTCACGCCATATACGTTCAAGGGGTAATTCATCCATTAAACCCATACCTCCTAAAATCTGAATCGCTTCATCAGAAACCATTGCCAGCATTTCTGTCGCCTTGAGTTTTGCCATAGCTGCATCACTATTGCTCATTCTTCCTTGGGAATCTTTCCAAGCCGCTCTCATAGTTAAAAGCTCTGCAGCTTCAAGCTCCATTGACATATCTGCAAGCTTAAAAGATACACCTTGGAATTTACCTATGGTTTGTCCGAACTGTTCTCGAGTTGCAGCCCATTCAGTTGCAATTTCTAGGGCTCGTTCAGCTCTACCAAGACACATTGAAGCAACTGACAATCGAGTTGCACCCAACCATTCATTAGCGACATCGAAGCCGCGATCAATCTCTCCCAAGACTTGAGATTTATGGACACGGCAATTATCAAAATTAAGGATACAGTTATGGTATCCACGATGAGAGACACTATTGTAACCAGACTCTACTGAAAAACCTGGTGTCCCCATATCTACAAGTAAACTTGTGATTTTTTTCTTTTGTCCTTTCGGTGTCTCTTCCACACCTGAAGCAGCAAATAAAATGACATAGTCAGAAATGTCGGCATGACTAATGAAATGTTTTGAGCCATTGATAACGAAATATTCACCTTCGAGTTCAGCGCGACACTGCATAGATCGAACATCTGAGCCAGCATTAGGCTCAGTCATAGCTAGCCAATCAACTTTTTCCCCGCGTATTGTCGGTAATAAATATTTTTCAATCTGTTCATCCTTACATGCCATCAAAATGCTGCTTGGACGGGCTACTATATATTGCAACCCAAAGTTGGCTTTTCCTAACTCTTTCTCTAGTAAACAAAGAGTCAAAGAATCTAGACCTCCTCCGCCGTATTTTTCAGGCATATTTGCAGCATAAAGCCCAAGCTCTATAGATTTTTGTTTAATTTTTTCGATCAAATCAGAGTTAATGAGATTGTTTTTTTCTACCTCAGCTTCATGAGGGTAGAGCTCCTGCTCGACAAAGCTTCGAACGGTTTCAATAATCATCTTTTGTTCATTTGAAAGATCAAAATCCATGACTTCCCTCCTACAGTTTTTTTTCAATACTCATCACACGACCTTGCCCCTTTGGTGAAGGCAATTTTTGGTGAGCTTTCCAAATTTTTCCAAGAATTGCTGCAACATCTGGATTTATTTCACTGGCTTTTGATTTTTTCATATCGACATGAATCAGCATTTGTTCAGTCGTTGCAATCAAATCGCCAGACACTCCATGAAACATTTGGTGAAAAAAATGAAGTCGCTTTTTGTCTAGACCGAGAATTTGAGTTGTGTATCTCAAGTTTTCTCCTTCAGAAACCTCTAAATAATAATTTATGTGCGTCTCAACTGTATAAAAAGACTGTCCTGCTTCCCGATAATCTTCATCAATACCGACATAGCGAAATAAAGCATCCGATGCATCCCCAAAAGCATAAAGATAAAACGACTCGCTCATGTGACCGTTGTAATCAATCCAATCGGAATGAACATCGCCCTGATAAAGCATTAATGGCTCGTCTAAGACATCACTTGAAGAAAATTTTTTATGTTGTCTATGGCGATATATATCGTTATCCATAATTCTATAAGCTTTACTGTTTAATTTATCATAAATAAAGGTATATCTTACTTGGGGAGATGGTTAATGCTATACTTTTTCCGTTATTTTTTCTACATAATACGAAATTTTTGACCTCGATAAAGAGTAGTTAAGAGGTACAAATAATAATTTATCATCCGTTAATCAAACATTGAAACTTATATAATGTTATTGCCATTTGAAAATAATAGAACTCTATGAACAATCCCTATCGCAAGGCAAAATTTCTGCTATCTTGCCGTTCACTGCGAGGTTGTCCTAATGATGAAGGCTATGAAGTGGTATTTGCAGGAAGATCAAATGCTGGAAAATCTAGTGCCATAAATGCCTTAACTGAACAGAAGAAGCTAGCAAAAGTAAGTCGTACTCCAGGACGCACTCAACACTTAGTTTTTTTTGAACTTGATGAACAAAGACGTCTAGTTGATTTGCCAGGCTATGGCTACGCAAAAGTGCCAGAGACAGTGAGGCAAAAATGGCACTATAACATGAGTAAATATTTCGAAAAAAGGCAAAGCTTAAAAGCTGCCATTATAGTTATGGACTGTCGCCACCCGTTAAAACCATTTGATGAAATGATGCTTGAATGGTGTATTTTTAATCATATCAGTGTACATTTAGTCCTGACAAAATCAGATAAATTAAAAAAAGGTGCTGCAAGTATCACCAAACTCAATGTTCTCAAAGCCGTCAGTGAGCTACCAAATACCTCTGTACAGTTGTTCTCAGCCCTCAAAAAAGAAGGTTTAGATGAGCTTCATACTTACCTAAACAAGGCATTTGAATATAGAATCATTATTGATTAATCATGAGGGTCAATATAGAGCTTTCTGAAATTCATCACAACGACACAATTATTGTGGCAAATAACCGTCAAGTTTTGGCCCTTAAAAAAACTATCTCTGAGCGACACGGGGCAACCAAATTACCAAACATACATTCATATACATCTTTGCTTGAAAAATTATGGCGACAACAAAAAACTGTACAAAGTTTGCGCCTATTATCTCCTTCTGAACTAAGATTGTTATTTACAAAAATTATTCAAACTAGTACTGTATCTCAACCTGATGCTGTTGCTGAAGAGGCAATCAAGTGCTATCAACTCTGCAAGTCGCACTTTATAGAGATAAAAGCACTAGCTAATTATTCAAATGCCTGCAATCTATTTTTAGGGTGGATTAAAGAACTAGAAAAAACCAAAAATAAAAAAGGCTATATTGATTTAACTGATTTGTATTCTCAAATCTATTTATCTATAAATAATATAGACAAGAATGGGCGTTATCTTGTTTATGGTTTCAACAAAGTCACACCTGAGCAAGAAAATATCTTTGATGCTCTAAGGTGTGAAACAATTAATTCATTTTCGCAAAGCAGTTCGGCTGAATCATTCTTTTTTCCTGACACCGAAACTGAAATACAAGTTATAGCTGAGTGGGCAAAGGAGTTAAACACCAACAACCCTAAACATCAGATTGGAATAGTTTTCCCCAACATTAGTGAATCCCAGTTCACAGTCAAACGTATATTTGATGAAGTATTCAATTCTAGTTTGCTTGAAACAAGAAAGAAACCCTACAACATCTCATTAGGGACTCCTTTAGAACAGTATTCGCTGATAGAACATTTGATTAATATTTTGACTCTTTCGCAACAGATAACTAAAAACGAGATAGACCATCAACTCCTCATTCAAGTAATTACATCACCCTATATCTTAGGAGCACAAAAAGAGGCAAATAGTCGTTCTCTTCTAGTGAATAGAGTTTTGTCAAGCAAGAGTAAATCAAGCGGTTTCAGTAAAATTGTCGGTTTGATTGAGAACAGTCAAGAGATTATTGAGGTTATGCATGATATTAGGCGATTCAAATTTCATAAAAAATTGTTGTATGAAGACTGGCTTGTAGCTTTTAACGATATTCTTTCTGCATGGCAATTTGCATCAGATAGAGATATGACCAGTGACGAATTTCAATTACTAAAAAAATTCCAAGAAGAAATACTGATCTTAAATAAAATCTCTGATTTTCATAATATTGTTAGCTTTGATTTTGCAATCAGTACCTTGCAGTCACATCTTGGCTTTGTAGTTTTTCAAACTCAGGCTGGAGATTCAAATATACATATATTAGGTGCACTTGAGGCTGAAGGATTATATTTTGATAGCGCCTGGATTGCAAATATGACTAGCAATTTTCTGCCCGGAAATATAAAAATGCCACTTTTTATTCCATCAAGGGTTTGTGCTGAATACAACCTCCCAAATTCCAGTTTTAATATTATCCGCGATAGAGCTGATGTCACAATAGCGGCCTTTAACAATTTAAGTTCATCTTTGGTATATAGTTATGCCAAATTGAATAACGAAAAAGTACAGTTACCGACTCCATACTTCACTTTCAAAGAATACCAATTAAAACAAAGTGACAAAAATCATTCAAGAGAGTTGATTGAAATTGATGATTCACGGGCACCATCTCTAATAGAAACTGAGATCAAAGAAGGCGTGAGTACTCTTCAAGATCAGATGAGTTGCGCATTCAAAGGATTTTCTAAACGTCTACATTTAGAGAAATTTGACGCTCCTCATATAGGTCTAAATAGATTAGATCAAGGTAATCTAATTCATAAAGTACTTGAAACCTTCTACACTGAAATTAAATCAAGTGAAGAATTACAAAAGCTTTCATATAGCGATTTAGATGTTTTACTGGAAAAACATATTAATTCTGCTGTCTATAAAAAGCCAAATTCAAGCTTCTATAAAATAGAAAAAATTAGGATAAAAAAAATTCTACATAACTACTTTGATATAGAAAAACATAGAAACCCTTACGAAGTCTTAAAAACTGAATCATCAGCTAAAGCAACAATCAATAATCTAAACTTTAAGGTTAGATTAGACCGAATCGATAAACTTTCTAATGGCAACACATTAATCATTGATTACAAGACCGGTAAAGCAGAAATTGGCCAATTGACTGGTGACCCTTTAAAGCAGGCTCAGCTTCCAATTTATGCCCTGACAAACAAAGTAAATGGCGTAGCTTTTGCGAAAATCAATCCGACTAGATGTGAATATATAGCTGTTACGAGTGACGAACATTTGTTGCCATTAAATAAATCCAGCAAAACAGGATGGGAGGTTCAACTAGCAAAATGGGAGGATAAGTTAAATTCTGCAAGTGATGACTTTCAAAGAGGCATCGCCACTGTTACTCCTGAGAAAAATGCCTGTGAATATTGTGATTATGGTTTACTTTGTCGTGTCGAGAAATTGCCTAATTACAGATAGCCTTTTTGCAAACAACTCTTCAACAATTCTTTCCTTATTTAAGCTTGAGATATCGATCCCCTTCAAGTCCTCTAAAAGGTTTGAAATAATCTCAACATCAAAACCCAAAATCCCGTATATATTGAGTAATTTTACAAAACGCTTCTGTCTTCTCAGTGCATCAGTTTGCAAATAAAAGTCTAATATGTCTTTTACTGAATTTGCTGTAAATTCCTTCACAAAGAAATACCACTTTGAGGATAACTCGGCAAGACTCTGATACTCTTTTGGACATTTAAGATGTTGACACAATGTAGTGATATTTTCTATGTTCTGTTGATGGAGCCAGATTGCAAATTGAATTTCAGGTTTTATGTTTTGTACTTTGTCTAGTTGACCAATAACAGACTTTTTATTTTCGAGCATTGGGAAAATACTTTGGTATGCCCCACATTCACATAAAACATCAAAAAAAATAGACACTTTTTGTGCTGACAGTGCTAGCAATAGCTCCCGAAAAACTCGCTCTGGCACCAAAGAGTCAACTTCACCTGAATCAACCATTTGCTTCATCAATAGCTTTGTTTCTTTGGCAATCTTAAAACCTAATGCATTAAACCTTTGCGCGAATCTGGCTACACGCAAAACCCTTACTGCATCTTCCGTAAAGGCATCTGAGATATGTCGTAATGTTTTTCTTTCCAAGTCTTTAATTCCATCCGTAGGATCAATGAAAGTGCCATCTTCGCTTTTTGCAATAGCATTAATAGTTAAATCACGACGCAACAAATCTTGCTCGAGTGTTACTTCTTTTGCAATATTAAATTCAAATCCAGAATACCCACTAGCTACTTTCCTTTCAGTTCTTGCAAGGGCATATTCCTCATTAGATTCTGGATGCAGAAAGACAGGAAAATCCTTTCCCACTTGACGATATCCAAGAGACTCCATTTCTTTTGGAGAAGAGCCAACGACAACGAAATCATTTTCAGTATCTTGATTGCTTAAACCTAATAGTTCGTCCCTAACAGCCCCGCCTACTAAATATTTTTTCATGATAATTTTTAACAGATATTGAAGAAACCCCTATAGATCTCTTATAATACACGAATGGATATGAAGAAGAAATTATCGCCAGCAGCACATCACGTCACCCAAGAATGTGGCACCGAACAACCTTTCACTGGCGAGTATTATAACCACTATGAGACTGGCAACTATCACTGTGTATGTTGTGATGCATTGCTGTTTAAATCTGACACAAAATTTGATTCGGGCTCAGGTTGGCCTAGCTTTTTTGATCTAGCTAAAAGCAACTGTGTTAGAAAAATTGAAGATGATTCCTTGGGATATATCAGGATAGAGGTTAGATGTTCATCTTGTGATGCTCATCTAGGCCATGTTTTTCCAGATGGTCCAAAGCCAACCGGTAAAAGATATTGCATTAATTCTGTTGCATTGAATTTTTCAGAGCAAGAGTAAATCAATCGTCTGAAAATTAGCTAAACAATCAAAACACAATAACCATTAACCCTAAAAAACCAAGAAAGATTGAAAAGCCTTTCTTGAGTTTTTTACTGTCTACAGTGTGGGTTACTTTTGCCCCTAATGGAGCAAATAATATACTGGCAAAAACGATACACAAAAGTGCTTGAATGTGGACGAAACCAAGACTTCCTGTAATGTAACTTTGCTCCATACCAGCAACAATAAAACCAGCACTTCCTGCTATCGCAATGGGCATCCCAACTGCAGCTGATGTGGCAATGGCATTTTTAATTTGGACATTGTTATAAACCAAAAAAGGGGTGGTCATAGTTCCACCACCTATACCAACTATAGCTGAAACTAAACCAATCACGTAGCCCACCAAAAGCCATACCCATCTAGCTAATTTATCTACATGGCTAGAAGCACTGATACCGAACCACATAATAATAGCCACAGAAATTTCAAAAACAGCAAAAAAGACACGTAAAAAATCAAAGCTCATATATTTGGCCAGCATCGCTCCACTATAAGCACCTAAAAGAATTGTTGGGGTGAGTCTAATAAAGTTTTTCCAATGTATTGCACCATGTCTTTGGTGCGCATAAACACTCGAAACAGAAGTAAAAACGATTGCAGCCAAAGCGGTACCCACCGCTGTATGCATTAACACAGACTCATCCAGTGATGGAGCTAAAATATATAGTAAAGCCGGTACCATTATCAAGCCGCCGCCAACTCCTAAAAGACCGGCAACAAAGCCAGAAAATGCCCCTAACAATAATAAAACTAAAATTATTTCATTCACGTTGTTTCAACTAGATTTTGTGCAAAAATTTCTATCTCTGATTGCCTCTCATTTACGATACTCTCGCCTAAAGAAACAAGATAATCAAGGTAATCTTTCTTTGTATTATCCATGCTACTCGAATGACTTTCATCAAATAAAGCATCTAGTCGAAGATAATTTGGCGAATTATCATAGACCGCATTAAGCTGATAATGAGATACAGAAGATATCGCATTAGATGTCACAAAGCCTCCTTGATAAAGCCACTCAGCTGCGCCCCAACTTGAGGTTGTTTCACAATTAAGATGTGTATTTTGAGTACCAGTTCCGAGTGAAAGCAGCATGGTATCTTTTGCGTGTAGTTCTGGATTGTGATAACGAAACTCAGCGTAGGCAGAAAGTGCAGGGTTATTCGCAAAAATGCCGCCATCAATAAAACAACGCTGAGACTTCTGATTAACTGTAGAAATTTGGGAAGG
>CAZSHL010000003.1:0-37649 GCA_964606585.1 uncultured Piscirickettsiaceae bacterium | reverse complement strand
TTCTTTTAACTACCTCACCTAAATGAAGCGATAATTGATTACCAAAAAAATCAAAATCAACCCAGGTTTTTGTACTTCTGCCCTCTTGACATCCCAACAAATCACCATAGAAGTTTCTTGCAGAATCAAGATCGCTAACTGTATATGACAAATGAAAAACACTCATACTTTACCCACAATAACAAGGTTTTACAAATTTATCTCAAATTAATGAGACCAACCCGAAGATAAATTCAAATAACAAGCGAAGCCAGACCTAAGAAAGCAACAAAACCTATCACATCGGTAATAGTCGTAAGTATAACGCCACCTGCCAGCGCTGGGTCGATTTTGATCTTAGTTAAAAGTAACGGCAAAAATGCACCAGAAAATGCAGCCACTATGAGATTAACAATAATTGCAAGTGCAATCACAATACTTAAAATAAGATCATTAAACCAGTAATAGGTTATAAGAGCGATAACGATAGACCAAAAAACACCATTCAATAAGCCTACTGCAACCTCCTTATTGATAAGAGACCTGATATTTGTTGTAGACACTCTTCCAGTTGCAATTCCACGAGTCACTAAAATAAGAGTCTGCGTACCCGCAATACCGCCCATACTAGCAACCACAGGCATCAGTATTGCTAGAGCAATTTTTTGCTGCATAGTGGCCTCAAATAAACCAATAAATGTTACCGCTATAAATGCAGTCACCAAATTGACTCCTAACCATACACTTCTTCTTTTAGTACTCTGTAAGATAGGTGCAAATACATCTTCATCTTCATCAAGACCGGCCATAGACATGACCGAGTGTTCAGCTTCATCACGTATCACATCGACTACATCATCGATAGTTATACGCCCAACAAGCTGATTGTTTTCGTCAACAACAGGCGCAGATATTAAATCTCTTTGCTCAAAAAGTTGAGCCACCTCTGCCTCTTCAGTGGTTGAGAGGATTGGCTTGACGGTATCCTTACTAATCAAGGTCGACACTTCAATTTCAGGCTCTTCTGTCAGAATCGTCGATATGTGTAATGAACCTAGATAATTAAATTTACGATCTACCACGAACACCTGGTCTGTATCAACTGGCATTTCTTTGAGTAATCTTAAGTAACGAACAACAGTACTAATATTGACGTCAGACCTGACAGTAATGAAGTCAGTATTCATCAAGCCGCCAGCCGAGTCCTCAGGATATGACATTACTTTGTTAAGATGTTCTCGATGTTTTTTATCTAGAGTCAGTAAAAGACTATGGACGGCTGTCTCTGGTAGATGCGGAACAATATCTGCCAAATCATCTGTATCTAGTCCCTCGGTAGAAGCAACCAAATCCTCAACCGACATCTCTGCAATGAGTTGGGATTGCACATCTTCATTTACATGTATCAGAACTTCACCCTGTATTAATACATCAACATCTGGCCAGACGAATGTTCGCTCCTTGAGTGTTAAGGCCTCAAGTATACGAGCGAGCTCACCAGGATAGATTTCCTTAAGTTGAGCTTTAATCTCTTCATGGTCAGAAGTATCAACAGCTAAGAGTAAATTTTGGAGGTAATCTTCGAAGGAAGCTGGCTCTAAATCAGACATAAATATAACTCGTTCCTATTATTTGGCAGCACATCAAGACCCGCCATTGTCTAAATAGTAACTATTATAATTTATATAGACTAGCCTCTGTGGTTATGTAGTTTTTCTTTGTGCTTTATTATCTGTGAATCAAGTTTGTTTACAAGTTGGTCTATTGACACATACATATCGCTACTTTGAGCTTTGGCAAAAAAATCGGCTCCACTTAGATGGATTGTTGCTTCGGCTGTCTGAACATCTTTTTGCACTTCTAGAATCATATTGATATTGATGACTTGATCGAAGTGATGTTTAATTTTTGAGAGTTTTTCGTTTGAATGTTGCCTAAGAGCTGGGGTGATATCGAGATGGTGACCTGAGATGTTTAGTTGCATTATTACTCCTATGATATTAGAAAAATTAACTTAAACTAACACATATATATTGTGTCACAAATCACTAAAAAAATGTTGATCATTTTATCTTTTTTTTATTGAAATTTAAGAAAGAGAGAAATACTAGATTAGGATATAATGATATCTTTTAACTATATAGAGATAAGTTTATGAATATTGTAAAGAGGACTTGTAGTGCGCTCTGCGTTCGAAGATTTAAAACTTTGTCTAACTTGTCTATGGCGGTTTTTTTGCAATAATATAGTAAATACTATAGTTCAAAAGGCCCCATAATGGGGCTTTTTTTTATTTAATGCTGGAAGTAATTATATGTCAAATCTAATGTCAAACTACATACCTCTTGATGTTTCCTTTGTTAAGGGCAAAGGTTGCTGGTTAACTGACCAGTCAGGCAAACAGTACCTTGACGCTCTCTCTGGTGTAGGGGTAGTTAATCTTGGGCACTGCCATCCTGAAATTACCAAATCAATCACGGAGCAATCGGAAACACTTATACATACATCAAACTGGTACCATATTCAATACCAGGAAAGACTTGCTGAAAGACTCTGTAAGTTGGCCGATATGGATAACGTTTTTTTTGCTAATTCAGGTGCTGAGGCTAACGAGGCCGCTATCAAGATTGTGCGACTCTATGCACATGAAAAAGGGATTGAAAAGCCAGTAATTATTAGCGCAAATGGAAGTTTTCATGGTCGCACAATGGCAACCCTTTCAGCAACTGGAAATGAAAAGGTAAAGGATGGTTTTGCGCCACTTGTAGACGAGTTCATTCATGTCGATTTTGATGATGTTGAGTCAATCTTTAAGCACACTGAAAATAAAAATATCGTTGCCGTTATGCTCGAACCCATACAGGGTGAGGCTGGCGTAATTATTCCAAAAAAAGACTATTTGAATCGTGTTAGTTTGATATGTAAAAGAAATGATTGGTTGTTGATATTGGACGAAGTTCAGAGTGGTATGGGTCGTTCTGGAAAATTGTTCGCCCACCAATATAACAAAATATCTCCTGACCTATTAACACTCGCTAAAGGTCTCGGGAACGGTGTCCCAATTGGAGCATGCCTTGCCAAAGGTCGAGCGGCAAAACTTTTTACTGCCGGTAAGCACGGTTCTACATTTGGAGGTAATCCTTTGGTTAGTAGAGTCGCACTGACTGTTCTTGATGTTATCGAGAATCACTCGATACTTGCAAATGTTAACAAGATGAGTCAATATATACAACAAAAATTTGAAAAAAAGTTAAACAATAAACAAGAAGTCCTAAATATTCGTATTCAGGGCTTAATGATTGGGATTGGACTTGATGAGAAACTAATAGATACGACAAAACTGCTACAAAAAGCTCTCGATAACCAGTTACTAATCAATATAGCTGGTAATTCAATTAGGCTCTTGCCTCCTCTGGTTATTTCTAGTGATGAGGTTGACATTCTAGTTAGCAAGATTGTTAAATTAATAAATAATGAAGATTAATGATGACTACACATTTTATAGATTTTGATGATTTTTCATACGACACGCTACAATCGATTATTGATACAGCTATAAAACTCAAGGCTGAGAAAAAATCTGGTGTCATTAATGATTCCCTAAAAAACAAGACCTTGGCAATGATTTTCGATAAACCGTCGACACGTACACGAGTATCATTCGAAGCTGGAATGATACAACTTGGAGGTCAATCACTTTTCCTTTTTGAAAGGGATATTCAGCTAGGTAGAGGTGAGCCGATAGTTGATAGTGCTATAGTTATCAGCTCTATGGTTGATGCTGTTATGCTAAGAATTTCTTCGCATAAAGATATTATTGATTTTTCCAAGCATTCAACTAAACCGATTATCAATGCACTTTCTGATCAATCGCACCCATGTCAAATACTTGCAGATCTAATGACCTATCAAGAACACAGAGGTTCAATAAAAAACAAAAAAATTACCTGGATAGGTGATGGTTGCAATGTCTGCCAGACCTATATGCAGGCAGCCAAAATATTTGGATTTGAATTAGTTATTGTTACCCCTAAAGGTTACGAGCCATCACAATCCTTTATTGATAAATACCAGACAAACATTAGCTATTCTACTAACCCCATAGAAGCGTGTGATAATGCTGATGTAGTCGTTACAGATGTTTGGACTAGTATGGGTATGGAGTCAGAGATAAAACAACGACTAAAATCATTTCAAGGCTTCCAAGTTAACCAAAAAATGATGTCTACCGCAAAAAGCGACGCTCTATTTATGCACTGCCTGCCTGCACATCGAGGAGAAGAGGTAAACGCTGAAGTAATTGACGGCCAACAGAGTGTAGTCTGGGATGAAGCTGAAAATCGGCTACATGCACAAAAGGCACTGTTAGTTCATCTTTTAGGTTAACTGCTTTGATTTAATTTAAGATGAGCTTCTTGATAGAATTTAATACCCCTTTGGATTTTCTCTCTACCCTTGGAGATACGCCAACGATTTGTGTCTCTTAGCGAGTAGACACAGCCACAATACTCTTGCTGATAGAAGCCTTCTTTTTTTGATAACTCTAACATCCTTGAAGAACCGCCCTTTTTACGCCAATTAATATCCCAGTAAGGGATGCGATAAGGTGCTGACGATCTAGCGCCAGAGGCATTAATTTGATCCATATCCTTCCACCGCGAAATGCCGAGCGTCGATGATATGATGTCATAACCTTTCTCAGACGCATATCTTGCGGTAACTTCGAATCTCATGTCGAAGCATGTTGTGCATCTCTTACCACGCTCAGGCTCATTTTCTTGCCCTTTAGTCCTTTCAAACCAGCTATCCCGATCATAGTCGGCATCTATAAAGAGCATCCCAAGCTTATTAGCGTAGCGCATATTTTCCTGCTTGCGTAGCTCATATTCCTCAATAGGGTGAATATTGGGGTTATAGAAAAAAATCGTGGTATCGATATTTGAGGCGGCCATTGCCTCCATTACCTCCCCAGCACAGGGAGCACAACATGAATGTAGCAATAGTTTTTTTTCCCCGCTGGGAGTAGTCAGTCTAGGTCGATTGTAATTATTTAAAGAGTAGTCTAATTGAGGCATTTCTTTAATTGTTTTAGGGTTTCCCATACCTGTCTTTTAGCGGACGTGTTAGTCATTATATCTTTTGGATGATGGGTAATATAGACATTATCCTTTTGGGTACTAATACTTTGCCCCATTATTAATACAGATTGGGAAGGGTTTTGCTTGATCACACTATCTATTTCATTACTTTCAACATTCAGACAAGTCACTTCTTTTAAAGTTAAATCTATCGCTGACAACATTTTTTTCAGTAAATCCTTCGTCTCGCCAGGTTGGCAGAATGAATATTCTTTAGTACACTCTAAAATCAAGCATCTTACATTTGACTGTTTTACCCTTTGAGGTATCTTATTTTTATAGAGAAATTCCGGGATACCGAGCATTTCTAGTTGATCGACTCTATGGTTTGGAGTCATATCTGCGGATGCGCTCGTTCAGTATTTTCCATCACCTTGTTAAGAGCGTGTACATAGGCTTTAGCCGAGGATGTGATGATATCGGTATCAACACCCTGCCCATTAACGATTCTGCCTTCATGCTCAAGCCTTACATTGACTTCTCCTAAAGAATCCGTACCTTGAGTTACATTAGAGACAGAATATAATTGTAGGGTCGGTTTAATATCAACCAAAGACAAGATTGCATTAAAGGCAGCATCAACAGCACCGGAGGTTTCTGCCGATGCACTTTTCTCTTGACCATTGACCAGCAATGTAACATCAGCCGTGTTGCTTTTTCCTGATTCTGTACAAACCTTAAGAGACACTAAGCGAATTATCTCAGCCGTTTCGGTTTGAGTTTCTGAGATTAGAGCTTGTAAATCTTCATCGAAAATTTCATGTTTCTTATCTGCCAAATCCTTGAATCTTGCAAAGGCATCATTAAACACTGAATCTGAGTCAAACTCAAAACCGAGCTCTCCAAGTCTGGCCTTAAACGCATTACGACCAGAGTGTTTACCTAATACTAACTTGTTGGCATTCCAGCCAACATCCTCAGCCTTCATGATTTCGTAGGTTTCACGATGCTTGAGTATTCCATCTTGATGGATTCCCGCCTCATGGGCAAAAGCATTCGCACCCACAATTGCTTTGTTTGGTTGTACTACAAAACCGGTAATGGAAGAAACCAACCTTGATGCTGAAAGTATATTTTCGGTATCAATTCTTGTATCACAATCGAAGATATCTTGCCTTGTTCTAACAGCCATAACCACTTCTTCAAGGGAGGTATTTCCAGCCCTCTCGCCGAGACCATTAATTGTACATTCAATCTGTCTAGCTCCATTTAGTACAGCCGAAAGAGAATTAGATACCGCCAAGCCTAAATCGTTATGGCAGTGTGCAGAAAATATCGCCTTGTCTGAGTTTGGAATTCTATCGATTAGAAGTCTCATAGTTTCTCCAAACTGGTGTGGTATATTGTAACCAACAGTATCCGGGATATTGATTGTTGTCGCACCGGCGTCAATCGCTGCCTCTATTATGCGACATAAGAAATCTAGGTCAGAGCGACCAGCATCTTCAGGACTGAATTCTATATTATCGGTATATTTGGTCGCCCTTTTAACAGAACGTACAGCCTGAGAAACTACTTCATCGGGAGTCATATTAAGCTTCATCTTCATGTGAATATCTGAGGTAGCGATAAAAGTATGTATTCTTGGCGAGTTGGTATTTTTTAACGATTCACCTGCACGGTCTATGTCTTTATCGAGCGCCCTTGCAAGAGAGCATACAGTAGAATCCTTAACCGCTTTAGCAACTGCCCTTACAGCATCAAAGTCTCCGGGAGATGCAATTGCAAAGCCTGCTTCAATAACGTCGACACGCATCTTCTCAAGAATTTTTGCGATACGAACTTTCTCGTCCTTAGTCATAGAAGCGCCAGGTGATTGTTCACCATCTCGCAAAGTTGTATCAAATATAATCAATTTATCGGACATCGGTAACTCCTTTTTGTTGTTCTAATTTTAGCTTAAGTATTGAGGATAGACTTTCGTCTATAGATATAATTATTGCCTTACGGCAATAATCGCAACAACGCTAGAAGGTTGCCTAAAGTCAGTGAGAGAAACAGATTAGTAAATATTCTCATAAGAGCTGATTATAAAGTAACTTTATTTGATTTGTTCCTTTTTTTCTGATTACGTTTCTTATTCAGGCCAGTGATAGTAATAAATGGGCCAGAAAGCATATAGATAAAGAAACCGGTAAAAAGGATAATATTTGGTTTGTACAACAGCAAAATAAGACTCAATACCGTCAATAACAAAAATCTGAATGACGCTTTATTTTTTGATTCAAATTCCTTAAAACTAAAATAGCGTAAATTGCTCACCATGAGCAAACCGCAAAGTATCGTGATTGCAATACCAATATAATAACTAAATGACACAACGCCAATATCGAAATATTCAAAATTCCAAAATTTAAGCCAAATCATACTGGCAATTACGCCAGCGGAGGCTGGCGACGGCAGGCCCTGAAAGTAACGCTTGTCGGCAGTTCCGACCTGAGTATTAAATCTTGCCAATCTTAGGGCTGCACAAGCTAAATAAATGAATGCCGCAAGCCAACCAATCCTGCCTAAATCTGACAAGGACCATTCATATACAAGGAGTGCAGGGGCCACACCAAATGAAACTAGATCAGATAACGAATCATACTGCGCACCGAAAGCACTTTGGGTTTTCGTTAATCGTGCAACTCGACCATCCAACGTATCCCATAGCATGGCCACCATTATTGAAACCGCAGCTAGGGTGAAATCACCATTAATGGAGGCAACAATTGAATAGAAGCCTGCAAACAAAGCAAATGTTGTAATAATGCTTGGTAATAAATATATACCCTTATTATTTTGTTTTTTTTCAGACACAATTAATAATTACACTTAGCTGTGATAATTAAGTTAATTTTTAGACTGATCCACCAGCTTATTTTTTGCAATCCATGGCATCATCGAACGTAAACTCTCACCAACTTTTTCGATCTGATGTTTGCGCTGAACCTCTCGACGAGCTGGCAAATCACTGACATTGTCAATAAACTCTTTTGTAAATGAGCCGCTTTGAATTTCACTAAGGATTTTTTTCATTTCAACCTTTGTCTGATTTGTAACAATCCTTGGACCTCTAGTAACATCACCGTATTCAGCTGTATTTGAGATAGAATAGCGCATATTCGCTATACCACCTTCATAAAGTAAATCAACAATAAGCTTTAATTCATGAAGACACTCAAAGTAAGCCATTTCTGGCTCATAGCCAGCCTCCACTAATGTTTCAAATCCTGCCTGAATGAGTGAAGTTGTGCCGCCACATAAAACCACTTGCTCTCCAAATAAATCTGTCTCAGTTTCCTCTCTAAAACTTGTCTCAAGTATACCGGTCCTTCCGCCGCCAATTGCTGACGCATAAGAAAGCGCAATATCCTTGGCTGCGCCTGTAGCATTCTGTTTCACTGCAATTAAGTCAGGAATACCGCCGCCCTTAACAAATTCAGAGCGCACTGTATGACCAGGTGCCTTAGGGGCAATCATGATGACATCAAGGTCATTCCTTGGCACAATCAAATCGAAATGAATATTAAGTCCATGGGCAAAAGCCAGTGCAACACCCTGCTTTAAGTTAGGCTCAATACTTTCTTTATATATTTGAGCCTGAAATTCATCGGGAGCCAACACCATTAGAACATCTGCCCATGCGCTCGCATCTTCAACAGACATTACCGATAAGCCGGCCTCTACTGCTTTCGCTGCAGAAGATGATCCCTCTCTAAGACCAACAGTTACCTCGACACCTGAATCCTTTAGGTTGTTCGCATGAGCGTGGCCTTGAGAACCGTAGCCAATAATAGCAACCTTTTTATTTTGAATAATTGTAAGGTCTGCATCTTTATCGTAATATCTATTCATTTTTTTTCCTTATTAAATTAATTTTTTTCCTCTAGAAATCCCAGTAACGCCGCTTCTAGAAACCTCAATGATGTTTGCTGAATCAACTGCATTTAAAAAAGCATTGAGTTTTTTTGTTTTTCCTGAAACTTCAATCGTATATATTTTGTCGGTAACATCGACAACCTTACAACCAAAAATTTCTGCCAACTCTTTTATATCAATTCCATCTTTCGAAATAGCGGAAATCTTAACTAGCATCAATTCTCTTTCGACATGATCTTGACTCGTTAAGTCGCTCACCTTAACAACCTCGATTAATTTATTGAGTTGTTTAACGATTTGTTCTAGTATCCGGTCATTTCCTGAAGATACAATTGTCATTCTTGATAGACTAGGGTCTCTCGTCTGCGCAACTGTAAGCGATTCAATATTAAATCCGCGCTGTGAAAAAAGCCCGGAGACCCTTGAAAGAGCACCGGTTTCATTTTCTAAAATTACTGAAATAATATGTCTCATATTTATACTGCGTTTAGGTCCGTTTCATCTTTTGAAACCATTTCGTCACGCCCAGCCAATAACATATCACAATGAGCACCACCTGCCGGAATCATTGGAAATACATTTTCTGTTGGGTCAGTCATTATATCAAGAAATATAGTGCGCTCTTTCTGCTTAAATGCCTCAATCATGGCGGGCTTAAGGTCTTTTTCTTGTTCAACCAAAATACCAGAATGTCCATAACTTTCAGCCAATTTAACAAAGTCTGGTAAAGCATCCATATACGACATGGCGTAACGCTTTTCATAAAAAAATTCTTGCCACTGTCTAACCATTCCTAGGTATCTATTGTTGAGATTGATAATTTTCACTGGAATGTTATACTGCAACATTGTGGAGAGCTCCTGAGTCATCATCTGAATACTACCTTCACCGGTCACACAAGCTACATCTCTATTCGGCATAGCTAGTTTGGAACCCATTGCAGCTGGTAGTCCAAAACCCATAGTTCCTAGACCACCAGAATTAATCCAGCGCCTAGGTTCGTCAAACATGTAATACTGTGCCGCCCACATCTGATGTTGACCCACATCAGATGTCACAATTGCCTCTCCCTTAGTTACTTCATAGAGTGTCTCAATGACCGTTTGTGGCTTAATAACACCTGATTTTTTCTTATAAACCAAGGAGTTAATCTTTCGCCATTCGTTAATTTGTGCCCACCACCTAGAAATATCCTGGGGCTTTTGGTTTTTTAGTTGTTCATTTAGAGCATGCAGTACTTGTTTTACTTGACCAACTATGGGAATATTAGCGACTACATTTTTTGAAATTTGTGATGGGTCAATATCAATATGTATAAATTTCGCATTGGGGCAAAATTTTTCTAGATTACCAGTAATCCTGTCATCAAATCTAGCACCAATAGCTATTACGCAATCGGACCCATGCATAGCCATATTTGCTTCATATGTTCCATGCATCCCAAGCATACCCAAAGACAGTTCATCAGTGCCAGGATATGCGCCAAGACCCATCAATGTTTGTGTAATAGGAAATCCCAGCGTACGTGTGAATTCTCGAAGCTCATTAGAAGCATTACCAATCACACTTCCACCACCCGAATAAATGATTGGCTGTTGCGAATTGAGTATTAATTCTGTTGCCTTTTTTATCTGGCGGTTACTTGCCTTAACGGTAGGCTTATAGGAACGCATTTCAATCTCTTTAGGATAAGTATTCGGACTGATTTGCTCAATAGTTAAATCCTTAGGTATATCTATAACTACTGGTCCAGGACGACCTGTTGTTGCAATATAGAAGGCTTTCTTAATAGTGTTTGCAACCGCGTGAATATCCCTGACAAGAAAGTTATGTTTGACACAGGAACGCGTGATACCTATCGCATCAACTTCTTGAAATGCATCCATACCGATTAATGGAGAAGGTACCTGACCAGAAATTATCACCATTGGTATTGAATCCATATGAGCTGTGGCAATACCGGTAACAGCATTAGTTATCCCTGGCCCTGAGGTCACCAATACAACACCAGGTTTACCACTAACTCTAGCATAGCCATCTGCAGCATGTGCTGCTCCTTGTTCATGCCTGACTAAAACATGGATTATGTCGTTTTGTGCGTTTAATGCATCATAGATATGTAGTACAGCACCTCCTGGATAGCCGAAGACATATTCAACGCCCTCATTTTTAAGGCTGTCAATTATTATCTGTGCACCATTTAATTTCATGGGTATTTACAGTAAATTAAAAGTGATAAATTATACCCAATGTTTTCAAACTAAAAAAACTCTTAGTTTTGGACTGTATATGAGTAATAATGAGCGCTGAATAGAAATCAAATTAACAGGAAGACCAGATTCAAAATTGAGATACTAGACTTAATTTAAAGCTCATTGTGCCAGTCTTCTGAATAATATTTTATTGGGGAATCTAGTTCTTCATATGTTTCTACATTAAAAGCATTTGGTTGGGAAAGAATTGCAGATAGCAACTGATCATTTAGCATATGGCCAGTTTTGTAACCCTCATAGTAACCAACAAAATTACTACCTAAAAGAAAAAGGTCACCAACGATGTCAAGTATTTTATGTTTTACAAATTCATTGTGAAATCGTAGACCATCTTCGTTCAGAATATCGTCATCCGTGAGTGCAATAGCGTTATCGATACTCGCTCCCAATGCAAGGTTTTGTTTTTGTAGCATCTCGACATCCCTTAAGTATCCAAAGGTCCGCGCTCTAGAAATTTCTTTAAGATAAGACTGTTCAGAAAAATCGATAGATAACTTTTGCCCGCTCTCCTTAACTCTTTTGTGTTCGAAATCTATTTCAAGAGTAACCTTAAAGCCATTGTGTGGTCCAACCTGAGCCCAAGATTCTCCATTCTCAACCCGAACCGTATCTTTAATAACAATGAATCGTTTTGGGGCGTCCTGCTCTTCAATGCCGGCTGACTGAATTAAGAAAATAAACGCTGCAGATGAGCCGTCCATAATTGGCACTTCAAACGAATCAAGTTCAACCATAACGTTGTCAATTCCAAGAGCAGAAAGTGCTGACATTAAGTGTTCTACAGTTGAAACCTTTACGCCTTGACTTTCTAGACCTGTTGACAAAACTACCTCATTAACAAAAGCACTATGGGCATGAACTTCTTTACCTCCAGCGTCCATTCTTTTGAACACTACCCCATGATCCGCTTTAGCTGGAATGAGAGTTAAATTTACCAGTTTGCCACTATGAATACCGACACCTCTAGCTTTGACGGTTTTCCTGATCGTTCTTTGCTTTACCATGAATTAAAATTCCCCAAATATTTTATCTTTAATTTTACCGAAAGCTCCAACTCGGCTTTTCGATTTAGTGAGCTCTTCTAGAGGCATATCTTCCTTATACATTAAAAGTCCGATAGCGCTTGAAAATCGATAATCATCAAATATAGATTCCGGGGCAGTAAAATTGTCTCTCAAAATAGAGCCTAACTTAACTCTTTTAGACATAAATCCTCTCACAAAATCTTCACAACCATAGATTCGGGAGCCCCCTCCACATAGTACTAAGCCAGATTTAAGATTTTTGTCGAGGCTTAAGTGTTGTAAATTATTTTTCACAATTGAAAGGATTTCATGGTAGGCTTCTTCAATCACTTCTGCTAATGTTTTGCTCGATAGCTGATGTGAATCCCTATTTGAAGTCTGTCTGAACTCGACCAATTCGTCATTAGTGACAAGTGAAGCCTTGGCGCAGCCATGAATTTCCTTTAATCTTTGAGCTTCCGTAAACGAAGTTCCATAAGCAAAAGCAATCTCTTCAGTAACATGGTTTCCACCAATTGGAACAATGCCACTATGTATTATCCCACCATGATGAAAAACTGAAAAATTTGTAATACCTGAGCCGATATCAATCAAACATACTCCATTGTCTTTCTCCTCTTGGCTCAGTATTGCTTGACAGTTCGCTATAGAGTCAAGAACAATTATCTCAACATCTAGGTCGCATTGTTTCAATGTATATTCTATATTCCTCATACTAGAGCTAGAAACAGTTACAATATGGACATTTGACTCCAATACAGCAGCATCCATTTCAATAGGATTGTCAACTTTTATCGAACCATTAATGGTAAATTTTTTCTTAAAAATGTGCAACTTTTCCTTATTGGTAGGCATTGTATAAGCCTGAGCAGATTCCAAGGCTTTATTGATATCCATGTCTGTTACAACTTCTGAGACTGGAACTTTTCCAAAACCTTCAAAACAGCTTAAATGGCTATCTGATAGATTAACTCGCACAGTTGCTAATTCAACATCAGAGCTTTTGTGGGCTTGTTTAATTGCCTTTGATATTGCACGAGAGAGAGGTTCAATCGCATCCACAGCTCCCCTCTTGACACCATCTGAGGAACAGATGCCATGACCAATCACTCTAAGTCTGTCATCTTCCCTTTCAGCAACAAGAACAACAATTTTATCTGTACCAATATCAATACTCGCAATAAAATCGTTTCCAGCAGCCATATAAATTATCTATTCAATAATGTCGACTAAAAATTTTACCAAAGTTTTTTGCTAACAATCACTACTGTTAAGTTAATTATTTGCAAAATCTAGCCATTCATCTAAATGACTTAGGTTTACCGTCTTACCACTCAAAAGTCGTCGAAACATTTTTGCATTTCTTTGACCATGATAAAGACCTAAAATGTGTCTTGTCATAGCTCTCACTGGAACATCATGTTTAACCTGTGTTTTTATATAATCAATATACCTTTTAACCACCTCTTCTCGGGACTGAACGGATCTTTCTGAATTAAAGATATTACTATCTACTTCTGTCAAGATATAAGGTTGATTATATATTGCCCTGCCCAGCATCACACCGTCTACTTTTTTCAAATGAATTAAAGCCTCTTTAGTGTTTTTAATACCCCCATTAATTGTAACTTTTAGGTGTGGAAATTCTTTTTTGATTCGATAAACCCAGCCATAATTAAGTGGTGGTATTGTACGATTCTCTTTTGGGCTTAGACCTTGTAGCCATGCCTTACGAGCGTGAATGATAAAGCGCTTACAACCTTTATTTTGAATACGATAGATAAAATCACATAGATCTTCATAGCTTTCCATTTCATCTATACCAATTCTACTTTTTACGCTGACGGGTATATCGCAAGATTCAATCATAGTCTCGACACAACTAGCCACCAAATCTGGCTCTCTCATGAGGCATGCACCAAAGCTGCCTGAAAGCACCCTATCAGAAGGACACCCAACATTTATATTTACCTCGTTATAACCCCACTTCTTTGCGATAATCGCACACCTAGCCATCTCTTTGGGCTCACTTCCTCCAATCTGCAGAATTAATGGATGTTCAGATGCATTAAAATCTAATAAACGATTCTTATCCCCCCTCAAGATTGCCTTGGAAGTAATCATTTCGGTATATAGCTCTGTATATTTGCTCATCAGACGAAAAAAATATCGACAATGCTTATCGGTCCAGTCCATCATTGGTGCGACAGAAACGCTATATATAGACATCAAGCTTTTGTTTTAACTCGTAATAAAATTGTTTTCAATTGTTTTATTGAGAAGTCTACGCTTTGAGAGATAACACTCAACCTATCGCCTCGAAACATACGCATGATAGTGAAAACATCACCGTCAATAGAAAAACCAAAACATACTGTGCCTACAGGTTTTTCTTCTGAACCGCCGGTTGGTCCGGCAATGCCCGTTATTGCAATGGCAAAATCACTACCTGAATTATTGATTACTCCTTTAACCATCTCAGCGGCAACTTCCTCACTTACTGCTCCATAATTGGCAATTGTCTGTGCATCTACACCAAGCAGTTCAATTTTGGACTGGTTACTGTATGTTACATAACCGCGATCAAAATAAACCGAGGCTCCTGATAGACTTGTCAGGGTGTTAGCTAGCTTTCCACCAGTACAAGACTCCGCAACAGAAATAATCAGCTTGTTTTGAGTCAAGAAGGTTGCTAAATCCTTAAGTTTATCTTCATTCATTTATTCACTCTCTAATGCAATATCGACTATCTCACGCACATTATTCGATAGTTCTCGGGATGATTGAATTATTTCTAGCTGTTTCTTTTGTAGTTCTGAATATTTTGACTTATAGCGCTTCCAGAGATTGAATATGCCAACCAATCGTGCAGCAACCTGTGGATTGATTTCATCAAGCTCTAGGATAAATTCTCTAAAAAACTCATAACCCTCTTGACAGTGAAATTGAATATGATTCTGAGTAAAGGTGCCCACAAGAGATCGAACCCTATTTGGATTTTCAATAGAAAAAAGTTCATTCTTGGTTAAATCTTTAATTATTGATACTGAATTTAATGGCGAAAGACTTTGATAACTGAACCACATATCCATAACCAGTGTATCACTCTTAAACTCTTTATATATTCGATCAATAACTTCATCACGGTAGAGATTATCATTATCTATCAAAGCCACGAAAGATGCCATTCTATCTGTCATACAGTTTGCTTTGTTGAATTGTTCATAAGCTAGATCGTATAATCCATTTTTTACTAGTAATTTTAGGCAAAGATTTTTTAACGCTCTCTCACCTATCGAATCTGTTGAAAGACTAAATGGTCTTTCATTATTTAGTTTTTCATAAGTTAGTATTAGTGAACTTTCTAAATTTCTGGCAAATGATTTTGCTAATTTTTCACGTTTTTGATTTACCAAGTACACGTCAATTTCAGAGATATTTTGATACAGAAGGCGCTCTGATGGTAGTGCTAACATCTTTGACAGTAAAGAGTAATCTGTTTCATCTCTTAGGAGAAGTTCTACTAAATCAAACAACCTATCCTCACCTATCTTTTCAGGTTCTAGAATACATTGCAACCATAAACTCTGAATACTGTCCCAGCGATTGTAAGAATCTGTGTCATGTTGACACAAGAACAATTTATCACTATTTGAGATATTTGAATGGAAGACAATTGGCGCTGAAAAAGTCCTAAACCAAGAAGGTGTGGGTTTAAACTCAATATCACTAAACTCGATTGATTTCTCAACCTCATCCAACAATATAACACCCGAATTAAATTCAGTCCCGTTGGAATCAATTAAACCGTATTTGTTCGGTACAACAAAAGCTTCTGATTGATTTTTTTGACGAAAAGTAACTCGATAAATTCCACTTTTTTCGTTATATTCATCTTCAACTTCAATCTCCGGAGTTCCAGGCTTGCTGTACCAGTGCATGAAAGAATCAAAATTAAAGTTGTTGGCGTCTGCCATACTGGCTACAAAGTCATCAATAGTTACCGCTTCACCATCATGTCGCTGAAAATACAACTGCATGCCTTTTTGGAATGCCTGTTCACCAAGAATAGTATGAATCATGCGAATAACTTCGGCACCCTTCTCATAGACTGTTGCAGTGTAAAAATTATCCATCACGACGTAGGATTCTGGTCTTACAGGGTGCGCCATTGGTCCTGAGTCTTCGGAGAACTGTCTTGTCTTTAAGAACGTAACATCTTCAATTCTTTTAATGGAACGTGAGCGTATATCAGAAGAAAACTCCTGATCCCTGAATACTGTCAAGCCTTCCTTAAGGCTTAATTGAAACCAATCACGGCAGGTGACTCGATTGCCTGTCCAATTATGAAAATATTCATGTGCAATAATCGCTTCTATATTAAGAAAGTCGCTGTCAATTGTTGTCTCTTTATTTGCTAAAACACAGGCAGAATTAAATATATTTAGACCTTTGTTTTCCATTGCTCCACTATTAAAATCGTCAACCGCAACAATCATATATATATCTAAATCATAGCAAAGCTTGAACCTGTCTTCTTCCCATTTAAATGCCTTCTTTAATGACTCCATTGCAAAGGCAGTTTTGTTCATATTGTGTGGCTCTACATAAAGTTTAAGCTCTACCTTTCTACCCTTGCTCGTAGTATAGCTATCCTCCAAGGACTCTAATTTACCGGCGACCAAAGCGAACAAATAGCAAGGCTTAGGCATGGGGTCGTGCCAGATGGCATATGAATCAGACTCCTCTATAAGGTTACCGTTACTCAGAAGCACTGGATATTTATCTCTATCAGCAATAATACGTGTTTTGAATACACTTAATACATCTGGCCTATCAAGGTAGTAGGTTATCTGACGAAAGCCATGTGCTTCGCACTGAGTACAAAAGTTACCGTTTGATTGGTACAGACCATTGAGATCAGTTTTACTTTCAGGATGGATGCGATTTTTTATCTCCAATATAAATTTATGTGGTGGATCAATTAACAATAAACCTTCATCCATAATCCGATAATTTGGCTCAGTACCATTAACCTTGATGGACACTAGTTCCATCGATTCCCCATTCAAAAACAAATCTCTATCATTGGAATCACAATGGGGATTTTTATAAAAAGATATTATTGAAGAAACAATAGTCTCTTCATCTTTGAGCGTAAAACTTAGATCAGTTTTTTCAATTAGAAACGAACTTGGCTTGTAGTCTTTTCGATATACAGGTCGATGTTTCAAAGTAGTATTAATAATAGTACTCCTAATAAGACCCTATAAACAACAAAAGGAATAAAACCAATTATGTCGACTAAACGGATAAAGAAAACCACGGTAGCATAGGCAGAAATTGTCGAAACAAAAAAACCAATTAACATCATTAACCAATCTACTTCATTTCTAACATTTACAAGATCAAATAACTTTATCAAAGTTGCCAAAGTAATCACTGGTATAGCTAAAAGGAAGGAATACTTAATCGACATTTGTCGGGAAAGTCCTATCAATAAAGCAGCTGTAATTGTTATGCCTGATCTAGAGGTTCCAGGTATAAGTGCGAACGCTTGGAAGCATCCAATAATCAAAACATCAGACGCCCGAATTAGTTCTCTTACTTTCCCTAATCGACGATGCATCCAGTCAGAAAATCCCAATAGTAAACCAAAGAAAATTGTTGTAAAAGCGATTATTTCAACTGATCTTAAGTTAAGCGAAATGTCATCCTTAAAATATATTCCTGCTATACCTACTGGCACTGTACCCAACAACACGGCCCAAGCAAGTCTAGCATCTCCTTCTATATTTCCTGTTCGGACGGAGTTAAATAAACCTTTCGACATCGACAACAAGACACAACGGTAATAGTAAACAATAGCGCACAGTGTCCCGAAATGCAGAACTACATCAAAAGCCAAACCCTGATCTGTCAAACCAAAAAGCTTAGGCATAAGAACCAAATGTGCTGAGGATGATATCGGTAAAAATTCAGTTAAACCTTGTATCAACCCTAAAATAATTGTTTGAAATATATCCATATCAATTTTTATAGTTTACTTGTCATATCCTGCTCCCTAAAACAGTCTAATTTTACTGACTGTTTTTTTGATAGTGCCAAGACTTTAAAACTTTCACCCATTGCACTAGGTAGAACCAATTGCTTAATCTGCTGTGCAAGCTGAATACGTTGTTCATTATCATTTACTTCTGTCAGATGGTTCTCTATCCCCAGCGATATCAGGAACATCGCCTGATTACAGTAACCCGAAATTTCAAATCCTGATTCTAAAGCCTGATCTGCAATATCAGAAAAGTTAACTGATGTAGTAATATCTTGTTTGCCTATATTTATAAACGGATTGTCAGTTGCTTTGTGTTTGTAATAACATCTAAGGGTTCCTTCATTTCTTTGAGGATGGAAATATTCTGTCCGATCCATCCCGTAATCAATCAACAATACAGTGCCATCTGACATGGACTCGTATAATGAATCAATCCAGGCTAAAACCTGTAAATTAATTTCAGTTTTATATCCTTCAATAAAATCAACGGATGGTAATTTCAAAATTCCAGAATAGGGTTCTTCAAAAATTTGCCATTTAAAATGTTTATCATGATACTGAACTCCTAGCTCAAAAAATCTTCCTTCATGAAAAATCAATCTCTTTGCAGGTATAGCATCTAAAATTTCATTTGCAATAACAATCCCTGAAAAATTTTTTGGTAGCTCATCTAACCATTCAACAATATTAACAAGTTCTGGAAGTATTTTTGAAATGGTTTCAT
Source organism: uncultured Piscirickettsiaceae bacterium (assembly GCA_964606585.1). Lineage (GTDB taxonomy): Bacteria > Pseudomonadota > Gammaproteobacteria > PS1 > Pseudothioglobaceae > Pseudothioglobus. The sequence goes on along the minus strand of CAZSHL010000003.1, from coordinate 18,594 downwards.
ATTGTTGTAGTTTAAGATGTGCACTCAATTCTAAAATATAATATTTTTTAGGCAATGAGTTAAGTTTGTCTAGCTGAAAAAGTACTTGTGCTGCTAATATTCCACTACCGGCTCCGAACTCTAGAATATCAGAGTTTTTGTATAATACTTGTTTACACTGCCTAGCCAAAGAGTATCCGAAAAGATCAGAAACCTCTGGTGCAGTTATAAAGTCGCCTTGCCGACCAATAGCGCTTGCTCTTGAACGATAATAACCATTTCCAGGATTATACAAAGCAAAATTCATAAATACATCAAATCCAATCGGCTTAGATTTTTGATGAATTGTTTGAGATATAATGTCTTCTAGATCCATGAACAAATTTTATACTTTCAAGGCATATAGTTTTAACTAGAATGACTTACATTATCATCATAAATTGAATTAACTATCTACCCCAATGAAAACAGCATTGATTACTGGTGGAGCTTTAAGAATTGGCGCACAAATCGTCAAAACACTTCATGAGAATGAATATAGAGTTATTGTGCATTGCCATAAGTCCAAAGAAATTGCTGCATCTCTGTGTAGTGAACTTAACTTGAAGAGTCACAACTCAGCCAGAGTACTTTTCGCCAATCTTGAATCGATGAGCGAAATAACTAGCCTAGTTGATCAAATTGACTCTCTAGATTTGCTGATTAATAATGCATCAGATTTCTACCCAACACCTTTATCGAATAAAACAGACAATGACTGGGAAAATTTAATAAATATTAACCTTAAAGCACCATACTTCTTATCGACAAAACTCAGTAAAGAATTATCGAAAAACAAAGGTTCAATCATAAATATTATTGATATTCATTCTGAACGACCTTTGAAGAATCACTCTATTTACAGCATTTCTAAGGCTGGTTTAAGGATGCTAACATACTCGCTAGCCAAAGAACTTGCACCTAATATCCGTGTCAATGGCGTCTCTCCCGGTTCAATTATATGGCCACAACACAAAAACACGACTAGCGAAAACGAAAAAATAATTCAGATTGAAAGAATTGCATTAAACAGGCAAGGTGAGCCAAAAGACATCGCCGAAGCTGTTTTATTCTTATCCAAATCAAACTATATAACTGGTCAAATAATTAATGTTGATGGTGGCAGAACTCTTCATCAATGACGTATCTAAATTAATTTCTATATAGAACTTGAATACTTAATTAGTTTGCATTTATGGTATACTAAAATAGTCGGATATTTTATTTCGACCAAAAAGAATTTTTTAATGCCAAAAGGTAATAAGACCAAAAATGGCAAAACAATTTTGGGCTATTGAAAGCCACCTACAGAAACCTAATTTAGTAATTTATGACTCTTATTAATCATAATATTATCCCAATTCAATATACTTGTATTGAGGCTATGTATGTACTCAATAGTCCTGATATAAAAGGACTTTATCATGAATCACATTTTAATCAATGCAACTCACCAAGAGGAAATACGAGTTGCTATAACCAAGGATGGAAAACTAACTGACTTAAATATAGAAACAAGCCAAAATCAAAAAACAAAAGGTAACGTATATAAAGCGAAAGTTTCTCGTGTAGAGCAGTCACTGGAGGCTGCATTTGTTGATTACGGTAAGGAAAGACATGGTTTTCTACCATTTAAAGAAGTCTCAGATTTTTTTGCTGTCGGTATCAAACCGAAAGGAGAAAAATTAACTATAGGCGATGTCCTTAAAGAGGGACAAGAAATCATTGTTCAAGTTGAAAAAGAAGAGCGAGGCTCTAAAGGAGCCGCTCTCAGCACCTATGTGAATCTTGCAGGTGCTTATATGATTTTGACACCAAACAATGCTAAAAGCTCTGGAATTTCAAGGCAAATTAATCAAAACGATAGGCAAGCACTCAAGAAATTATTGCCAAAATTGGATCACCCAAAGTATTCTGGATTAATTATTAGAACTGAAGGCGCAGGAAAAACATTAACCGAGCTTCAATGGGAGGTTGATCATCTCACTAAGTTATGGAAATCAATCAAGACAGCAACTAAAAAAGAAAAAGACCCTTTCTTAATCTATCAAGAAAGTGATATTACTGTAAGAGCTATTCGTGATTACTTAAGAGAGGAAACTGACAGTGTTATTGTCGATGATTTAGAAACCTATCAAAGAGTAAAAGGTTTTGTGAATTTTGTCATGCCACACTATCTTGACCGTATTAAATATTTTGATATAACTGAACATTCTTTATTTGCTCATATGAGTATTGAATCTCAAGTAAAGAGTGTATTTAACAGGAAAGTTTCACTAAAATCTGGAGCAACAATTGTCTTTGATTCAACTGAAGCCTTGACTGCAGTTGACATTAACTCTGCACGTGCAACAAAGGGCACTAATATTGAAGAGACAGCATACAAAACCAATCTTGATGCAACAAAAGAGATTGCAAGACAGATGAGGCTTCGTGATATTGGTGGACTGGTGGTGATCGATTTTATTGACATGAACTCTTCCGAGAATAGAGAGTCAATTGAAAAGGCAATGGAAAATGTAACTTCTAATGATAGAGCTCGCGTTCAAATTGGCACAATATCCAAGTTTGGTCTTCTTGAATTATCACGTCAAAGATTAATGAATTCTTTAACGGAATCTACTGGTCGAGTTTGTTCACAATGTGAAGGAAGCGGATCAATACCAACAATACCAACATTAGCACTAACTATAGTTCGTCAACTCGAGGACAAATGTAATTCAGATAAAAATCTGAATGACTTTACAATACAGTCATCAATTGAGGTAATTACTTATATTCTTAATGAAAAGAGAAATAACATTCAAGTAATTGAGAATAAACATAATATTAAAATAACTTTACTTCCTAACCAATACATGAAATTCCCTAATTACAGTATTAACAAGCAAAAAGGTCAAAGAAGAGCTCATCATAGAAGTTATCAGGGAATTTCAAAGCCTCAATCAAATAACGGCCCTGAAGGAATTAATGTGCAAACAGAATTACCAGTCATTAAACATAACCATCCGACAACTAAAAAACCTGAAAAGAAAATAACCCTTTTTAGTAAGTTTCTTGAGTCGCTAACTATTAATTCTGAAGAGGAAAATAAGAAGAAAAATCTGGGGCAAAAGAACAGAAGCAGGAATAGGAATCAAAATAGAAGTAGAAATCAAACTAGAAATCAGAGTGCCAACCAAAAAAAGAATAGAAATGTTGATAACTATGAAAAGAAGAGAAACACTAGCAAGGCAAAATAATTTTTTAATCTATGGATAAGTATGTAGTTTTCGGCAACCCGATTAAACACAGTTTATCGCCAAAAATACATACACAGTTTGCAAAACAAACTGGTAAAGAACTGAGCTACGAAAAGATACTTGTAGATTTAGATAATTTTGAAAAGTCAGTCAGAAATTTTGTTAACTTGGGCGGTACAGGATTTAATATAACTGTTCCTTTTAAAGTCAAGGCCTTTGATTTGTCTAATTCACTTACAAAAGCTGCTCAGATTTCAAAAGCTGTAAACACTATTAAGATTGTAGATGGGGAATTATTTGGCCATAATACTGATGGTATAGGCCTCGTAAATGATTTACGTAAAAACATAGAGCAAACAATAAAAGACAAGGATATTCTTATTCTAGGTGCTGGTGGATCTAGTCAAGGAATTTTATTTCCGTTACTTGAACAGGAACCAAGTCGAATATTAATTGCCAATCGTACTTCATATAAAGCACTAAATTTAGCAAATGATTTTAATAAGTTTGGTAAGGTATGCGGTTTTGGATTAGAACAAATAAAAGACAAACCTATCGATATAATTATCAATGCCACAAGCTCTTCTTTAGAAGGACAAAGACCAACCATCCCTTCAGGTGTTGCTGCTGGCTCTCTATGTTATGACTTAATGTATGGGAAAATAACGCCATTTATGGAATGGGCATCAAACAATGGAGCAACTAGAGTCTTTGATGGACTTGGAATGCTTGTTGAACAGGCTGCAAGCTCGTTTGAATTTTGGTATAACGAAAAACCTAAAACAAAGGATTTAATCAGTTACCTCAGGGAGATAAACGAGTAATTTTCCAATGATCAGTCTCTCTTTGGTATATGAAGCGGTCATGAAGTCTACTCTTCCTACCTTGCCAAAACTCAATAGTCCTTGGTATCACTCTATATCCACCCCAAAAGTCAGGTAGAGGCACTTCTCCATCAGAGAATTTTTTCTTCATTGACTCAAACTGGTTTTGCAGTATGTTTCTAGAAGAAATTATTGCTGACTGATTAGAAGCCCATGCACCAATCTGTGAGTCTTTAGGCCTTGAAGCAAAATACTTGATAGACTCTAGACTTGAGATCTTCTCTACACTACCAACAATCTTTATCTGCCTTTCTAGAGCAAGCCAGGGAAGCAAAAGTGCAGCTTCTGGTTTTGTATCAATTTGACGTGACTTTTTTGACCCATAATTAGTATAGAACACAAAGCCTTTGTCGTCAAAATACTTAAGTAGCACAGTACGTATCCCAATTTCAATGCCATCTGTTGTTGCCAAACTCATCGCGCTAGGTTCAACTACACCAGCATCTATAGCTTCAGTAAACCAAGCTGAAAACTGCTTGATTGGACTAACATTAAGGTCAGAGCGGCTTAGTCCGCTTTTTCGTAATTCATTTCTAAGTTTTTCTAAATCAACAATCATTACTTTAATTAAAAGGGTAACAGATTACTCTTTTTTGACTCAGTCAAGTGATTTGTTATAAGAGATTTGACTGGAGGAAAACGGTTAGCAAATTTGAGTACCAGTTTACGAATCTGCTTAACTGCTGAGCTGTCATTGGTAAAAAGGGCAACAATACCATTAGTTCCGAAATACATTAGCCTAGAGAAATTTATGTGCTTTCTTTCATATTCGTTGAGAACGTCATCTGAACCGATATCTAATCCATTATCAAGGGCACTCTTTACAGCTAAAGATAAGATATCCTGCCCTTTAAGTCCTAAATTAAATCCATGTGCAGTTACAGGATGCATACCAACTGCAGCGTCACCCACGAGTGCAAATCTTGTGGCTTTAAATTTTTGCGCGTAGACTCCAACCAGTGGATAGGAATGTCGCTCCCCCACCTGTTTCATCTTGCCTAATTTTTGCTCGAAACACTCCGTAGCCATATCGTTAAATTTTTTCTCACTTAGGCTGAGTATTTCCTTGGCCTTGTCTGTTGAAAAAGTAAATACGATAGAAGAGGCATTACCATTTAAAGGTAATAGTGCTAATGTATAGCCATAATTGAAACACTCTAGGGCGATATGGTTATGGTTTTTTTCATGTTCCATTTTGGTTGCTATCATGACCTTGGAAAAATCCTTCATTAGCGAAGGTATACCTATTTTTCTTCTGATTTCGGAGAAACGGCTGTCAGCAGCTACGACAAGTCGAGCTTTAACGATTTTACCGTCAGATAGCTTGATGTCTGCTCCAGAATCGTTTGTATTAACATCATCAACACTGATACCAGTTACGATATCGACATTATTGGCTTGCAAAACTCTCTCATAGAGCGCCTTTCTGATTAAATAATTTGGAACCAAATAGCCAAGCGCTTCAATAGATGATTTTTGCGCATCAAAATCTAACAAAGAGTTCAAACTACCACTGTAAACCTTAGCCTCTTTCAAAAGACTTACCTCGTCTTCGTCAATAAGCGGCAAAACGCCAAGTTTGTTTAGAATTTTTCTAGATTGATGAGTAAGTGCAATTTCGCGACCATCTGGCTGCGGATCTGAGATTGACTCAATAGATGATCTTTCTACTAATAATAGTTTTATATTTTGCTCAAACATGGAACAGGCAAAGCTAAGTCCAGCAGGCCCTCCACCAATGATGACAATATCATAATCCATTCGTTCTCATAGTATTTTTATAACAGCTCATTTTAACACTCTTTAAAAAATAGATATTGGCCTATATCAATAGATAACCACTAAGTAAAGAGAAAAAAATAATTTTCAGAGTATCGATTAGTAACGACCTTATTGATTGTCCTACTTAGATTTGTCAATCTGATCTTGCCAGTACAGACTTTTTTCTAAATTTTTTTCCGTGCCGATACCATCTCTATACATCTCGGCAACTTCAATTTGAGAATCCAAGTTACCTTTTCTTGCGGCTTTTAGGTATAAATCATAGGCCTTCTCTAAATCCTTTTCTACACCTTTACCTGACTCATACATTTCAGCAAGATTATGCTGTGCGTCGATGTTTCCTTGATTGGCAGACAAACTAATCCATTTAAAAGCTCTATCGTAGTCAACAGGAACTGCAATACCTAGATAGTAAAGGGCACCTAATGAGTACTGAGCTTTGGGATGTGATGCCTCAGCGGCCTTAAGTATATATTTAAAACCGAATTCATCATTTTGTTTAACACCAATACCGGCAATATACATAATTCCAACGGCAGTCGTTGCATCCAAATCTCCATTACTACTAGCCAAAATAAATGCCTTCAGCGCCTTATCATAGTCCTTTGATTCAATCAACTCTTTACCCCTCTCATACAATGATGAGTCTGCACCAACAGACAAGGTTGTAAGTAATAGTAATAAGAAAAATAGGAATGACTTCATGAATTGAAATTATATACCAAATACTTAATTCTCAGTTAAGTGTCTAATAACTCATCTGACTTTGCAGCGAAAATAAAATCACTTTCAGTTAGGCCGTTTATTTTGTGGGTCCAGATTTTAATTTCTACTTTACCCCAAGCAAGATTTATGTCGGGATGATGATTTTGCTCTTCCGCCAAATTGCCAACCTTATTAGTAAATTCCAATGCCTCTAAAAAGTTTGTAAATTTATAGAGCTTCTTCAAGTGATGTTCCTCTACCAGTAGCCACTCGTTGCCAAGCTCTAGGTGAAGGCTATCTAGCTCCTTGCCACCCAAGGGTGGAACCCCACCACGACAAGGTATACAGGTTTTTTGCGACAATTTTGACATATTAATACACTAATATTTTAATCAAATAAGCATACAAAAAAGACTTGGATCTAGATGCTATTGTTTGACGTAAATGAACAACTAGGTTTATACTTAGTTTACATTGACTGAAAAATGTATGACAATAAAATATAGGAGAAAATGATGAACACAATGGTAATGATTGAAATAAGTAATGGAACGTTTGATGATTGGAAAAAAGGTTTTGACGACTTGGCTGATAAGAGAGCGCAATTCTCAAGAGATGCCAAAGTAGGAAAAGTAGATGATCATACCGCTATTGTAGTGGTTGATGTCTTTGATCCTGAAGGGATGATGGCTATGTTTAACTCAGACGAGGCAAAAAAAATGGCCGAAGAACTGGGCGTAGTAAGAACACCATTTAAACTTCAAGCGATGGGCTGATTGAGTCTTGAAATGTAAATATCGTCTTGAATCTTAAAGTGAAATCATCAGATTTATAGATAATCAATTTTATATGTCAATTGTAAGTTAAATTTATTTATCTAAATCGGTCTGAAAATACTTTAAGAATGAATGAAATAGATAAAAAAAATATCTCGAATGATGAAGAAACTGGGTTTGAGATTTTGGACGATTTTATAAGGTTTGACCAGAAAAACGATGTTTTTCGACGTTCCTGGTGGGATGACTCCATTAAAAGTGTGAAAACCGAGCTTTTCTATTCAACCTATCGAGAACCATTAAATAATTGGCGCAAAGCAGACGGCTTCACTCAGAAAGATTATGCTCTGAGAAATGCGTCTTGGCATGTAAGCGACCTTTTAACTGAAATCAACATAGATGATGATCGCAGGGAAGGTTTTTCTGATGCTTTTACTCTGCAAACATCTGTTGCCGACGAAAAAATTGATTTAGGTACTAAACAAGAAGCTAGTGATGAAATTAAAAAAATAGCGCTAGCTTTTGGTGCCGGACTCGTTGGCATCACGGGCTATGATAATCGCTGGGAATATAGTAATAAATTTAGCGATATATCTAATAAATCTAGACCAGCTGAAATACCTGAAACTTTAGACAATGTGATTGTTGTTGCGCAACCGATGGATTATGAATGGATTAAAACGGTACCCTCGGCACTAAGTGGTTCTGCCACTGGACTTGGTTATTCTCAAGATGCCCTTGTGGTTCTCTCACTCGCTCAGTATATTCACAATCTTGGCTATAATGCCATTGCTAGCATGAATGACACGTCATTGGCAATACCCTATGCAATTAAAGCTGGTCTAGGTGAATATGGCAGACACGGCTTATTAATTACTCCTAAATACGGCCCACGAATCCGTCTAGGAAAGATCTACACAAACCTACCTTTAGCTCATGACAAACCTATAGCCTTTGGAGTAAGAGAATTCTGCGAAATCTGTAGACGCTGCACAGAGGGCTGCCCTGTTAAGGCAATTTCAGATGGTCCGCCTTCGAAAGAAATCTATAATCAATCTAACATACGTGGCGTTAGAAAATGGTCTGTAGATGGTGAAAAATGTTTTGGCTTTTGGACGGCACAAAATACAGATTGCTCTATCTGTATCCGTGTCTGTCCATATAACAAGGACTTTTCACGTTGGTATCATAGAATAGGCCTTAAGTTAGCTGGAACATGGCTCCGTAACTTTATACTTTGGCTCGATATTAAAACTGGGTATGGTAAAAGGGAAAAATCCTCTCATTGGTGGAATAAGCAGAAGCCTATATAGTTCTAACTTTAATTTATTCGAGTAAACTTTTTCTCAACCATTCCTATAAGTGTAACTATAACCATTAAGTGCTGGTGCTCCACCAAGATGTGCATAAAGAATATTTGAACCTTTTGGAAAGAAGCCTTTCTTCACTAAATCAATCATTCCTTGCATGGATTTACCTTCATAAACAGGATCAGTAATCATTGCTTCAGTGCGAGCTGCTAAACGGATAGCGTCGTTGGTTTCATGACTCGGAACTCCATATGCAGGATAGGCATAATCCGGATTAATTACAATTTCATCATCACGTACTTCGCGGCCAAGTTCAACAAGTTTAGCTGTCTGGTCAACGATACCGCGAACTTGCTTACGTAATGGACCTATAGTACCAGATCCATCAATACCAATTACCCTATCAGCGCGTTCATCTGCTGCAAAACCTACTATCATTCCACCCTGGGTTGAACCCGTAACAACGCAAACAATAATGTAGTCGAACTTTATACCCATTTCAACCTCCTGGGCAAATACTTCTTCAGCAAAACCAACATAACCTAAACCACCGTACTTATGAACAGATGCACCCGCTGGAATGGCATAAGGAACACCACCTGAATCACGAACTGATTGCATTGCATCTTTCCAGCTCTGCCGAATTCTAATATCAAATCCTTCATCAACTAAACGTGAATCAGCCCCCATGAGTCTAGTTAACATTATGTTACCAACTCGATCATATACCGCATCGTCATGAGGGACCCAGCTTTCCTGAATAACAACGCATTTCATACCAATTTTAGCGGCAGTTGCAGCTACTATTCTTGTATGGTTTGATTGAACACCACCGATAGAAACTAAGGTGTCAGCTCCAGAGGCAATAGCATCGGGAACAATGTATTCAAGCTTACGTAATTTATTGCCACCCATAGCGAGACTAGAATTACAGTCATCACGCTTTGCAAATATTTCTACTTTGCCTCCGATTGCCTCAGTAAGACGAGGTAAATGTTCGATTGGTGTCGGTCCGAATGTTAATGGATAACGTTCAAACTTATTTAGATTCATAATTTTAAAAGGTTTTCAAGTGGTAGTCGCGGGCAGATTTGAACTGCCGACTTCCACCATGTCAAGGTGACACTCTAACCAGCTGAGTTACGCGACTACGAAGAAATTCATTATACTTACTCGAAAACAGAACGGATAATTTTTTGTATGTCACTGGCCGCTTTGTAACGATTATCGGCATTCTTGATTGGCCTACCTACAACAATATAATCAGACCCACTCTTAAAGGCCGTGGCAACATCCACTACACGTTTTTGATCATCATCATTTGCCACAGGCCGGATTCCTGGAGTTACTGCGATAAGTTTGTTGTCAACATATTTACGCAAAAAAGGAACTTCCAATCCAGAAGAAACGACTCCATCACAACCTGCCTTAAATGCCCTCTTCGCACGGGAAATTACTAAGTCCTGAACATTACAATTAAAACCTAAATCGTCAAGATCGCCACGATCAAGGCTTGTCAATGCTGTTACTGCCAGTATCTTCAAATTCTGCTTGTTTTGCACAGCTTTTTCCATTAAAGCCTGATTACCATGTATGGTGGCAAATGTTGCGCCATAGTCACTTAATCTGGCAATAGTTCTACCGACAGTTTCAGGCACATCAAAGAATTTTAAATCAACGAAAACTTTTTTGTCATGTTTGATAAGCCAGTTAAGCAGTTCAAAGTAGTCGCCAGTCATCAAAAGTTCCATACCAATCTTGTAAAAGTTGACGCTGTCATCTAACTCTGAAACGATTTCTTTTGCCTCGCTTACTTCTGGAACATCTAGAGCAAAAATTAATCTATCTTGGGTATTAATGTTTTTCATAAAATTCAAGTAAGCGACAATAAAAACTGCTTGGAAATAATATTTTAATGTGGTGTAAATCTACGCCTAAATTATACTCTAATCTTAAAGAACGATAAATCAACAAAATTGATAAAACAAACCGATTTTAGTTTTTAAATATGTACTCTTTTGAAAGGTTAAACAAAATTTGAGCTCCCTTCTCGCCGAGATGAATTTGATCAAATAGAAGCCACTGCCCTCTCGACTTAGCAACCTTGTCCCAGCGTCGTTTAAAGATATAGTGCTGTATACATCCTCCATACATATCCTTTGCAATAATAGCCATCCTTGGACTATAGTTTTTCTTCACAGGATATGTCCTTTTTGACAGTTCAGCCCACATACAGTTTGACACATCTAGTATGGAGATATTTTTATCTATCGCTGTCTTTCTAATATAGTCATTGAATTTTTCAACATGATGGTTAATTTCAGAATCTGGGTATTCTCCAATTGGTGGCAATGTACATATTGCTATTTTAGGAATTTCATAGAGTCGATCTATAAGTTCGGGTAATAACTTTTTGTAAGCATTAAAAGTGGGAATTTCGGGCAATTGATTATTTTTTAAGTAACCTTCTCCCATTTTTTTGTCAAATGAACCCATCGTATCATTACTACCAATCATAAGAATTGCAATATCAGGGCGACATTTGAGAATCGGCTCGATTCTCTCATAAACCTGCCAAACTACATCACCGTTGACCCCTTCATTTAGAAATTCATCCTGTGGAAATTGATGGCGAAGTTTATCAACCCAACTCGCCCCTAATTTACCATGTGTTAATGAATCACCAATACAGGCAATTACCCGAGTGTTTTTTGACCTACTCCTGTTGAGCATCTCTATTGCCCTTCCCGAGGGTAGCTTCGAAGTTATTACTCTAACAGTAATAAAAAAACTTGTTACGATCGCGAATACAAATAGCAGCAGCAACAGAATGAATACTAACATTAACTAACAGCTACAGAAAATCGGAAATATTAGTCCTCTATACCAGTTACTGTTACCCTAACCTTAATAATATCATCAGTAGGCCTTCTTTTAGAAGTAAAAGAAATTTCACGACCCTCATAGATGATATTCACCAAGTAATGGCTCAGCCTCTTTTCAAAGCTAGTCTTGACCTTGGTTTCGCAAACTTCTTGGCTCACTACAATCTGTTGACCTGAAGAATTCGCCAGCTCTTCATCATGCGCTAAAGAAGCACCTAGGACAATTCCAGCAAGAGTCATAACATCCTTACCATCACCTTCACCAAACTGATTTCCAATCGCACCACCTAGAATAGCTCCAACAATTTCGTTTGTGGCGCTACCGTCACCCTGATTTTTAAGAGTCTCTTTGATATAGCACTCTTCGACAGGCTTTTCGACTCTGTATTGTTTATAGATTTTTTCCACGGAAGTAACGGTTGCATAGTCGGTAAAACTACCAGCAAAGGCAAACTGCGTGGTAAACAAAAAAGGTAACAGAATTAAACTTTTCATAAACATTTTCATCGCTACACTCCAACTTTAATTAGCTCCTATCACTTTAATTATATACATAACTTAATTAGACAAATTATTTCTTGTAATATTTTGAATAACTGGCAATAATATTAAGTGTGCCTTTGTAGCTCAGCTGGATAGAGCACTCGCCTCCTAAGCGAGGGGTCGTGAGTTCAAATCTCGCCAAGGGCACCAAAACCATAATAAGCTATTTTTTGACAACTTATTCTAGAATTTTATAATATGACTGCAGTGAAACTAACAAATTAAGGATAAATACATAATGACGAAAAATCTACTAAAGCGGCTTGTAATATTAAAGCTGTTATTGTTGCCCTTTTTATCTATTTCTCAAGCGGATGATGAATTATTTAGCATTAGCGGTGTAATCACAGGATGCAGTGCTAATAAACCTGTTCATGTTCTACTATACAACGAAGCTGTTTTCAAAGATATGATACATATCCAAGAAAATGTATATCAACCCGAAAAAGAGTTTGATTGCGCTATACCCTATACACTCCAAGTTCAGAAAGGTTCTTATGTTATTGCCGCATTTGAGGACAAAAATATAAACCAAAAGTTGGACTTTTTCTTCTTTATTCCAAAAGAGCCTTCAGGGTTTTTTCGCGCTTTCACTGGTATGAGTGCACCAAATTTTGAAAAACTAAAGTTCGATGTAGCGGATAACTTTGTTAACGCTGATATTGAATTACAATAACATAGTTTTTTACCTACAGTGATTAGGCTAATCTTTCGCGTCAAAAATACTAGCACAGGTATAATACTTCCGAAATATATAATGAACAGATATAGCTATGTCTGGCAATACTTTCGGAAAGTTATTTACCCTAACATCAGCCGGTGAGAGTCACGGAGAATCGCTTCTGGGTATCGTAGATGGTTGTCCACCAGGAATGTTTCTGTGCGAAGAAGACCTCCAAGGTGATCTAAATTTAAGAAAACCTGGTAGTTCTAGACATACTACCCAGAGAAGAGAAACAGATGAAGTCAAGATAGTTTCAGGTACTTTTGAAGGTATAACAACAGGCACACCAATTGGTCTTGTGATTCAAAACAAAGACCAGAGACCTAAAGACTATAGCCAAATCGCAAATACCTTTCGTCCCGGACATGCTGACTATACTTACCAGCAAAAATACGGTCTGAGGGATTACCGTGGCGGAGGAAGATCCTCTGCTAGAGAGACAGCAATTAGAGTTGCAGCTGGGGGTATTGCAAAAAAATACCTTCGTGAAAGCTACGGTATAGAAGTTCGCGGCTATCTTGCTCAACTTGGACCTATTAAGGCTGAAAGCTTTGAGTGGGACGAAGTACATCAAAATCCATTCTTTTGTCCAGATGTCAACAAGATTAGCGAAATGGAAAGCTTTATGGATAACCTGAGAAAATCTGGCGACTCTATCGGCGCTAGAATTAATGTTGTAGCCAGCAATATGATAGTTGGCCTAGGTGAACCTATATTTGACCGTCTAGATGCAGAAATTGCACACGCTATGATGTGCATCAATGCTGTCAAGGGTGTTGAAATAGGCGCCGGTTTTGATGTCGTTAGTCAAAAAGGTGCCGAACATCGCGACTCCATCACTCCTGAGGGTTTCAATTCAAACAATTCCGGCGGAATTCTAGGAGGTATAAGTTCGGGCCAAGATATATTGGTATCTATTGCACTAAAACCTACCTCTAGTATACGTCTTAATGTTGAAAGTATAGACAAACAAGGCAATAAGACAGAGGTCTCCACAACCGGTAGACATGACCCTTGCGTTGGTATTAGAGCTACACCGATAGCTGAAGCGATGTTAGCGATTACTTTAATGGACCATGTAATGAGGCATCGTGCCCAAAACATGAACGTTGATTCAGTTACCCCGATCGTACCTGCAAAGAAAACAAAGCCCATAGAAAAGTCATAAATAAAAGCTAATCTGAGCTTTAATCGAAACAAATAATTAACTTAATTTGTTCTTTTTTTTATTGATAAATCATCTTTTATCTTAGTCCCTTATATCAATTTTTATCATATATAACAACTTTAAATCTAAATTAAATAATATTAATAATTTTGTGTGTTTTTATTATTGATTTATAATAAAAAAATTTATATAATATTTTTCCTTCTAACTAATTTACTGACTTTTTTATGAAAAAAATCTATATTACTGTTTTGTTTTTCCTATCTACTTCAGTACTGGCACATAGTCCTATGCATAACGACTTTGAGTCAATGATGAAGCGCGTATTTAATCAAATGCAGATGATGGATATGCACCATAATCATATGTTTGATAAGCTTGGAAATAGATTTGCTAACAATAGATTGATATCTGTCAATCACAACGACAATAAAAATAACATTACTCTTGAAATCACTCTTGAAGGAATGGAGAAAGAAGATTTAGACATAAATGTTAAAAAGAATGTTCTTATAATAAGGGCTGAAAAAGTGATTACTAGTGAATCTAGCCATACTAAACAATTATATACACAGCAGTTTCTGATTCCAAAAAACGCTGATAAATCTGCTATTACTGCTTCGTTTGAAGATGGCATATTGATTGTAACAATACCAAAAATAGAAAAAATTGAGACTGAGGTTCAGCAAATTAAAATTCAGTAATCGTTAAAATTTGAAGGCTTTTACTTAAACTGTCCGTCCTTAAGTTCTTTTATACGATTTCGCATGTCGGCAGCCTGCTCAAATTTTAACTCTTCTGCATATCTATACATTTGCTTTTCAAGTTTCTTGAGTTCTTTCGATAGCTGGACTGGTGAAAGTTTTTGATGGATAACTTCCATGCTTTGTTCATCCATTTCTCCAACAGATAAGTCTGTGTCTAGAATGTTGACAATTGGTTTAACGACACCCTTCGGCACTATGCTGTACTTCTCGTTAAAAGCTTTTTGCTTATTCCTTCTTCTGGCAGTTTCTTCAATCGCTCTTTTCATGGAATTTGTTACCCTATCAGCATACAATATAACGTTACCATTAATATGCCTAGCAGCTCGACCCATGGTCTGGATAAGTGAACGCTCGGAACGCAAAAAACCTTCCTTATCAGCATCCAAAATTGCCACCAAAGAGACTTCCGGAATATCCAACCCCTCTCGAAGCAAATTGATACCCACAAGAACATCAAACACTCCCAATCTGAGATCCCTAATAATTTCAACTCTCTCTACTGTATCGATGTCTGAGTGAAGATATCTGACCTTAATGTTGTGTTCGTTAAGATAATCGCTAAGCTGTTCAGACATGCGCTTAGTAAGGGTAGTCACAAGAACACGCTCCTTAACCAAAACTCTTTTGTTGATTTCTGACAATAGATCGTCTACCTGAGTTTCTACATCTCTAACACTAATTGAAGGATCAAGTAATCCGGTCGGTCTTACCACCTGTTCCGCTATCACAGATGATACTTCGAGTTCATAGTTTGCCGGTGTCGCAGAGACCATAATACATTGCCCAACCCTGTCGCTAAATTCTTCAAACTTTAAAGGTCTATTATCAAGCGCTGAAGGAAGTCGAAAACCAAAATCTACAAGTGTTTGTTTGCGCGACCTATCCCCGTTATACATGCCACTTATTTGGCTCACACTGACATGAGATTCATCCAAAATAACGAGAGCTTCATCCGGCAGATAGTCCATCAATGTGGGTGGTGGTTCACCCACTTTTCTACCAGAAAGATAGCGCGAATAATTCTCAATCCCTGAACAGTATCCCAACTCTCTCATCATCTCCATATCTAACATTACCCTTTGTGAAAGTCGTTGCTCTTCAACAAGCTTCTGTTCAGCAAGCAAAACTTTTTTACGCTTGTCCAGTTCAAGCTTAATATCATCAAGAACATTTAATATGGTTGACTTAGGAGTCACATAATGAGTCTTCGGATAAACAGTAATACGTTGAAGCTGCTTCAGTTTTTCGCCAGTCAAAGGATCGAACCAATACAGCCTTTCCACTTCGTTATCAAACATTTCCACTCTTATAGCCCTTTCTTCTGAATCTGCCGGAAAAATATCAATAATCTCACCCTTCACTCGAAAACAACCACGTAGAAGCGTAACATCGTTTCTTGTATATTGCATTTGTGACAGTTTTGAAAGAATATCTCTCTGATTGGTAATTTCACCGACTGTAAGATGCAGTAGCATTTGCATATAACTATCCGGATCACCTAGACCATATATCGCTGAAACGCTAGCAATAATAATCACATCTTTTCTTTCAAGTAGCGCCTTTGTGGCAGATAAACGCATCTGTTCAATCTGTTCATTGATGGAAGCATCTTTCTCTATGTAAGTATCAGAGGCGGGCACATAAGCCTCAGGCTGGTAGTAGTCGTAATATGAGACAAAATACTCAACCGAGTTGTTAGGAAAGAACTCCTTCATTTCGCTGTAAAGTTGCGCAGCCAAGGTCTTATTTGGAGCCATTATTAGACTTGGCCTTTGACTTTTTTCTATCACATTCGCAAGGGTAAATGTTTTGCCGGAACCTGTAACACCCAACAAGGTTTGGTATTTGACACCAGAGTTAATGCCCTCGAGCAATTTATTGATAGCGCTTGGTTGGTCGCCTTTAGGCAAAAAAGCTGACTTTAGCTGAAATTTTCTAGCCATTTTTGGCGAATTTTCATTAACATAAACAGTTAATTTTAAACTATATATAAAGTTCAATCCATGTCATCAATTCTTTCCAATCGAGTTCAAAAAGTTAAACCTTCGGCTACCTTGGCTGTTACCGCTAAAGCTAACGAATTAAAGGCCCAGGGAATCAAAGTTATACCTATGGGTACTGGAGAACCTGACTTTGATACCCCGACCAATATCCAGAATGCTGCAGTAGAGGCAATCCGGCTTGGTCAAACGCGCTATACTGCGGTTGACGGCACCCCTCAACTCAAAAGTGCTATTTGCGATAAATTTATGCGCGATAATAATCTCAATTATAAATCCCATGAGGTTATGGTCTCTTGTGGAGGTAAGCAAGTTTTCTATAACCTTTGTCAAGCAATCCTTGATAAGGGTGATGAAGTTATCATTCCTGCCCCATATTGGGTCTCTTATCCTGATATTGTCATTCTCGCTGGGGCCAGTCCTGTAATTATTGAGACCGGTATTGACGAAAACTTCAAGATAACTCCGCAACAACTTGAATCAACTATCACTGATAAAACTAAACTTTTGATTCTGAATAGCCCCTCAAACCCAACCGGCGCTGTTTATACAAAAGAAGAGATTGAAGAACTAGGAAAGGTATTAGAGAGACATCCCCAAGTCTTTGTAATTAGTGACGATATATATGAACATATTCGCTGGGATAACAATCGATTTTTTAATATAGTAATGGCCTGTCAAAATCTCAGGAATAGGGCTATTATTCTTAACGGTGTCTCTAAAGCTTACGCCATGACCGGATGGAGGATAGGTTACGCTGCTGGATCAGAGGAGATTATTAAGGCCATGAAAAAAATCCAAGGTCAGTCTACATCGAATCCATCTTCAATCGCCCAAGCTGCAGCTGTCGAAGCGCTTAATGGAGACCAAACCTTTATCGGCACCATGGTAGAAGCTTTTAAGCAAAGACATGACTTCATTGTTGATGGCATGAATGCAATTGAGGGTGTTGAATGTCCAAGTTCTAGTGGAGCCTTTTATTCATTTCCAAGAGTACAGGGGTTAATTAATAGACTAGGACTCATCGATGATGTAGAATTTGCAACTTATTGTTTAGAAAAGCTTAATATTGCCCTTGTACCGGGTTCTGCTTTCGGCGCTCAAGGCTATGTTAGGCTTTCCTTTGCAACCAGTATGGATAATATCAAAGAAGCAGTTGAGCGTTTAGCAAATGCTTAACTCAATATTAGGAGAATACAATGCTAGATAAAAGAAAATTTTATATCAATGGCAAGTGGGTTGACCCTTCAGCTAAAAATGACTTGGATGTTATCAATCCATCTGACGAGTCGGTATGTGCGGTAATTTCTCTTGGTTCCCAGGCTGACACCGATGCAGCTGTTTCTGCAGCAAGAGCTGCCCTACCTTCCTGGTCTACTTCAACAAAAGAAGAAAGAGTTGCATTGTTAGAAAGGCTTTATAAAATCTATGAAAGAAGAATGGACGATATGGCGGAGGTTATCTCTATGGAGATGGGTGCACCGATCGACTTCTCTAGGGCTTCACAGGCAACTTCCGGAACGAGCGCTATTAAGGAATTTACCAAGCAACTTAAAAAGTTCGAGTTTGAAGAACAGCTCGACAATTCAGATGACCGTCTACTTTATGAGCCAAAAGGAGTGTGCGCACTGATTACGCCATGGAATTGGCCTATTAGTCAAGTGGCTCTTAAAGTCATTCCAGCAATTGCCGCTGGCTGTACTATGGTCTTAAAGCCTTCTGAGCTGGCACCTCTAGATTCAATGATTTTTGCTGAAATGCTCGATGAGGCTGGATGCCCTGCTGGCGTA
>CAZSHL010000002.1:43806-45095 GCA_964606585.1 uncultured Piscirickettsiaceae bacterium | reverse complement strand
AAGAGAACTCTTAGAACTTCATACTGTCTCACCTAAGGCAGGATATAGTGAAACTGACATCAGACAGACTGCTAAAGTTTTGGCTGGTTGGGGAATAAATTTTGATGCAAGTATTGAGAAATTAAAGAAAAATGGAGGAACTACAAATCACTGGGATATGTATAAAACTCGATATGCTGAACCAGGCAACAAAACAGTTTTAGGTAAGGTAATCGGTGTTGACAGGGGTGGTCTTCGACAATTAACTGACTACCTTGCATCAAACGAATACACAATAATGCATCTTTCAGAAAAACTGTGTCAACACTTTGTAAGTGATAAACCTCAAAAAAAAGACATTGATTACATTGCCAATTCATGGAGATCGAGTAAAGGTGACCTAGATCAGATACATTCTGCTGTCATTAATTGTGCCATTAATTCTAAAGATGATAAATTTCAGTGGCCGATGAATTGGCTTTTTCAGGTTATAAGGCTTAGTGATGCAACTTTCTTCAAGGGCTGGCAAGATTTATATAATTATGACAATCAGTTGATGGATGTAGAAAAAATATTCAAGGAATTAGGTCAGTCTTTTTGGAGTACAAGGCAGCCTGATGGCTATTCCAGTAAAAAGGAGGAATGGTTGTCAGGAGAAATGTTTGAGCGTCGTTTGAGATTTGCTTCTGCCATATATAACGTTGGATTTCCCAATACTTCGCCAGAACAAATTATGGAAAGAATTGGAGCTAATATGACCACAAGAAATCTAGTTGATAGCGCAGGAGGCTCTAGAAGACATCGTTTTATTGCATTGATGTGTAGTCCTGAACTCATGGGGTTAAAAAGTGTCTAATCATAAAATAACAAGAAGAGATTTTCTAAAATATTCTGGAGCTTCGTTATTTCTTGCGGGTGTTCCTATTCCCGGCTTCACCAAAGACAAACCACCTGGCAATATTTCGGTCATCCTTTTGGAGGGAGGAATGGATGGATTAACCGCTGTTCCACCGATTGGTGACCCAAACCTATTAACAATGAGAAGAACAATAACACCAAAAGATTTCTTGAAACTCAACTCTTTTTTTGGCCTACATCCTTCACTCCCTAATTTTTCAAGATTGATGGCAAGAAATAATGCCTCGATAGTTCATGCAACCTCCTTTCCTTATATCAAAAGGTCACACTTCGAAGGCCAAAACTTGATGGAAGGTGGAGGTCTAAGCCCATTTGCTGAAAAAACAGGCTGGCTTGGAAGAGCGCTTGAAATCGCTAATCTCCCGGGTACGGCTCTTTCACTAGAAATGCCA
>CAZSHL010000002.1:0-43706 GCA_964606585.1 uncultured Piscirickettsiaceae bacterium | reverse complement strand
TATAAAAATAATGATAACTTCTACCCTGCAAGTATAAAAAAATCGAATGCTCTTAATAGTAGCTTAATAACTAAGATCGCAATGGCTCATAGTGAAGATGAAGCAGATATTTTTGCTAAGCTAAGTAGAAAAAGCTCTCAAAGCTCAATAACAGCTAGAGATCCAGTCAGTCTAGCTAAATATGCCGGAAAAGAGATGTCTAAAGAAAACGGCCCTATCGCTTCTGTTATTCGCATAGGGCAATTTGATACGCACGCTAACCAAGTTTCAGAGGATGGATATGACAGGAATGGAAATCACGCCAAAAGACTAGAGATAGTTGATGATGTTATTGCTGGCTACCGTCAAGGTCTTGGTGATGCCTGGGATAGGAGCATAATTCTAACATTGACCGAGTTCGGAAGGACGGTAGCAGTGAACGGAACTAGAGGAACAGAACACGGCTATGGAAGTGCTGGCCTTTTAGCTGGTGGAACTATCTCAAAAAGTCGTGTCGTATCTGAGTGGCCTGGGTTAAGTAAAAATGAACAGTTTGAGAGTAGAGATTTGATGGCTACGATAGATTATCGTTCAGTTTGTGCCGCATGTATCGAGAAGTCATTAGGACTTGACCACGACAGGATTGCAAGTGAGATATTTTTCACTCCAAAGTTGCCTCGTGTCTATGACTATATTTTTTCATAAATCTTTTTTAATTCTTAGAGTTAACTAAGTGTCATTTATATGAAAATTATTATGAAAAGTGGCATCAAAATACTAGCTGCAATTCTATCAATATATTTGAGTAATGTTTCTTATGCTGATTACCTAGATGACTGGCCCGATGAAGCCCTTTGTAGCTGGATGGAACAAAAATCACCACCTGAATATATAGTAGATGAAGCTATAAAAAGAGGACTCGAATGTGTGCCTAAGTCATTATTCAAAGCTATTGCAATTGAGTCAAAAATCAAAATATATGATGTTGCTTTCAGTCAATCGGTGTTAGATAGTTTGTTGTCAAAAGGTATAGGAAAAACTGATTTTGACTTTAGTATCTATAAGATTGTAAAAAGCCATGAAAAGTTGCAATGCTTTTTTAGATTAAGGCGTGTGGTTTATGAGAATATAGATGAAGGAGAGATTGAGGATTGGAATATAGCTGACGGCTATCTGTTGATTGAAAAAGGAGAGGTAAATATTGACGTTAATCAGAGTCGATGGAAAATGGGTGGCCTTTCTGCAGACCCAAGTTACCTTGAAGATGAAGTTAATTTAAGGCTTACTAAAGATGGGCATCTTGTTGGTAAGATGGCATATTTTAATCTCCATATAGATACTGGGGAAGCACCAAGGATTCCTCTTTATATTGAGATTAGGAAACACAAAAAATCCATACCGCTTAAATATAAAAATCCGAAAATAGAAAGTGCGGAAATATGGATTGATGTTGAAGAATGGGCAGGCGGAGTGCTCTATTTAAGTAATTGTAAAACACAATAGTTTCTTGTAATTACCTACTGCTGTATTGATTCAATAATTAGTTGTAACGACTCAACTCCTCTGAAAGAATTAACGCTAAGTTTATATGCAACTTTTGCTTTTTTGTTTTTGATTTTATTTTGAAAAAATGCAATTCCCTCGAATACACCCTTATCATCAAGTAATCTTAGAGTACATTTAAGATGTTTTTCACCGACAATTCTCTGTTCAAGGATTTCAAAATCACCATAAAAAATTGGCTCTTCAAAACCTTGTCCCCAAGGAGAAGCCTGACGAAGAAGCTCTGCATTTTTTAAAGTTATTTCAGAGGCCTCTAATTTTCCATCTGTTAGTAATTCAATTAATGGCTTATTACCCTTGAGGTGGTTTGTTATAGCTTCAGTAAAAACTTCTTTGAATTTTTCAAAGTTACGAGGAGCTATGCTTAAGCCTGCTGCCATAGCATGTCCACCAAACTTTTCAATTAGCCTTGGATTATTTCGATTAATCAAATCGAGCAAATCCTTAATATGTACGTCAGGTATTGAGCGAATAGAGCCTTTCAAAACATTATAAGATTTAGCAAAGACAGCGCATGGACAATGATAGCTCTCTTTTAATTTCCCAGCAACAATACCAACTACTCCTTCATGCCAACTTTCATCAAATAAAACGATGGCAAATTGACTTTCGTCAATCGACTGGCTTTCAACAATAGCTAATGCCTCATCTTGCATACGGATTTGTTCTTTTCGCCTTTTAATATTAAACTCTTCAAGGTTTGAAGCGTACCTTCTAGCATCATTCATATCTTCAGATAACAAACAGCGTATACCCTGTGATATGTCACTCAGGCGCCCTGCTGCATTGATTCTTGGAGCTACCGTAAAACCTAGATCTGAAGCCTGTAGTGATTCAATGGGCCGCTTTGTTAATTCAAGTATAGCAAGAACTCCTTTTGAACAGTTCTTCTGACGAATTCGTTTAAGACCCTCACTCACTAGAATACGATTATTCTGATCCAACTTGACCACATCAGCTACCGTACCAAGAGCAACTAAATCAAGAAGCTCTCGAAGATCCGGTGCTTTGATTTTTTGTTCTTCAAAATATCCCAAGTCATCAAGATACGTCTTAAGTGAGGAAAATAGATAAAAACAAACGCCAACTCCTGCTAAATTTTTTGAAGGGAAATCACACCCATTTAAGTTTGGATTAATAATTGCATTTGCATTGGGGAGTTCTTGAGAAGGTAAATGGTGATCTGTAATGATAACATCTATATCAATGGATCTTGCCAATGAAGTACCATCATTGCTAGAAATACCATTATCAACTGTAATAATAAGTTGTGGATTTTTTTCAGCTTTAGCCTCATTGACTATCTCAGGACTTAGACCATATCCATGCTTAAATCGATTTGGAACTAAAAAATCAACATATTTAGCGCCCATTAGCCTGAGTGCTTTTATTGCAACTGCACTAGCTGTTGCACCATCAGCATCAAAATCTCCAACAATGAGTATTCGTTGATCTTCTAATATAGACTTCTCAAGAAGTTCAAGGGCAATATTTAGTTGATTAAAACTAGGTTTAAGCAGATTGGACAGTGAAGTTGAAAGTTGTGACTCTGTTATGAATCTTGCTGCATAAATCTTTTTTAAAAAATCAGGAATATCATCCGAATATGATTCATAGAGTGTATTGTCTATTTTTCTAGTCTGCACTTCTTACAAGGCGTATAAGTGTATCAATTGACTTATCTCTTACTATAGAACCACCAATAATGAATGGTACTTCGTAGGCCAAGGATGGATTAGATTCTAACGAAACCGAAGTCCAATATGTAGAACTTTGGGTATTAGGAAAAAAACTTAAATCAATCAAAATATCGCTCTCACTATAGTAGTTTACAAGACTCTTTAATTCATCCTGAGTAGGCAGTCGCCAGTTGTTAAAAGAGCAAAGTTTCTGTTTATTTAAAGCTGCAATGTAATCTTTAGTATTACAACCCTCACCCCAGAAGCAGTTTCTACTATATTTTCCGTTCTCTTCGCCAGTATAACCATCAAACCAGGTATAAGTATTCATCATATATTGTATTCCATCTTGAATTTTTTTCACTTCCCAAACTAGAGATGAATCTTCATCCAAAACGCATGACCACTTAGAGTTATTAGTATTAAGTTGTAATCCTTCATAAGATAATTTAACTAGATTGGAGTGTACAACCGTAGTTAAAAAAAATGATATTAGGAATATGGCTTTTTTCATTTGGATGTTGGGCGTCTTTCAAAAAGGATTAAAGCGACACCGATAAATATAAAACTATCTGCTAGATTGAATACCGGCCAGTGATATTGATTATAATGGGCATCTATAAAATCAATAACATAACCATATTGTGCACGATCTAGCAAATTTCCTAAAGCACCTGAGAGCAAAAAAAACTGTCCAAAAAGCCTTTGCTTATATATCGCCAATGTTTTGTATATCCAAAAAGCAATTAAACAAGAGGCTGATATAGAAACAAATAGCAAAAACGATTTTTGGATTGTGGTTCCAGACGCCAATATACTAAATGCTGCTCCATAATTATGAACATATGTCCAATTAAGGAATGGGTTGACAGTGACTGATTCACCCAAATCAAATATAGATACAACTGTCTGCTTTGATAACTGATCCAAAACAACCAGTAGAAGGCACAAATAGTAGTAAGTTCTATGTCTCATAAAATTTCTAACCGATAATCAAAAAATAATTAAGTTATATTTTTTATTAAATTGAAAAATATAATTACTAACAATAGGACAACTAGCTGGCATCTATTTATTCAATACGTTTATAATTCATTGATATTTGTATTATAAATGTAGTGGAGGTTTTATGGGTTTTTTAAAGAGCAAAAGAGCTTTAATTATTGGAGTAGCTTCTAATCGATCTATTGCCTGGGGAATAGCAGAAGCGATGTCAAAGCAGGGCTGTGAAATTGCATTTACCTATCAAACTGAGTTGCGCAGAAGCATGTGGTTCCTCAATTGTTATCCCTTGTGATGTTTCTGAAGATCAACAAATCAAGGAGACTTTTAGTATCTTGAAAAAGTCTTGGGATTCTTTTGATATTCTTATCCACTCCGTTGCCTTTGCCGAACGTGCTGAGCTTGACGGAAACTATGTTGAAGTAACCACACGTGAAGGGTTTCTTAAGGCCCATGAAATAAGCTCTTATAGTTTCACTGCATTGGCAAAATGCGCACTACCGATGCTAAATAATAATGGCTCCCTTCTAACCCTTAGCTATTTAGGGGCGCTCCGAGCAATACCTAATTACAATGTTATGGGTATAGCCAAAGCTTCACTGGAGGCTAACGTCAGATATATGGCTGCATCTCTTGGCGACGAAAAAGGAATTAGAGTGAACGCTATCTCAGCTGGCGCAATTAAAACTCTTGCCGCTAGTGGTATAAAAGGTTTTGGAAAACTACTAGATCATGCCGCTAAAAGTTCAGCACTTAAACGTAACGTTTCTATCGAGGAAGTTGGTAACGCTGCAGCTTTTTTGTGTTCAGACTTAGCATCAGGAATAACCGGTGAAGTGACTTATGTTGATGCAGGATATAACTTCTACGAAAAAGGACCAGACTTTTAACCAAAAGTAAATGTCATGTTTCACATGCTTACTTGTTTTGACCTTAAACCAAAATACACAATACAAGAGTTTCAAAAATCTTTAGCTAACTACTCAGCTTACATGCATGAACTAGACTTATTAGAAGCTCATAGTCCAGTTGGTTTACGCCAAAGCGATACAATTTTAGATACCGATGATGAAAGGAAGCAGAAATACTTTATGATTATGCATTTTCGAGATAGAGAACAATCTGATAAAGCTATCGCTTATATTAAAAGTCACAAAGAGCCTGGAAAATCACTTCACGAAAAAGTATACTCTCAAGCACAAAATCTAATTTTTATTAGCTGGCAAGATATCAAATAGTCAATTTATAGCAGCTCAGTATATACTTTTATTTCTGCCGATTCTTTCAATTCCTTAATAAGATTAATAAAGAGTTCGTTGAGTTCTGCTTCTAGAAAGCCTTCAGAAATCATATCATCAATAATCTCTTCGGAAATTCTTAAATTCTCTAAATTAATTACTATTGCAATATTCTCATTAAGGCTGTTTGAACTATAAACACTTTCTCCAGCATTAGGCTTAGCCATCTTGAATATCATTGAAGTCATATTAAGTGGCAACTCTGAATTTCTAGAAATCCAATTAGACTCACTCCATTCAAGTTCATTATTAACAATCAAAGATTCTGCTTTAGTATTTTCGCCATTAGTAAGAGCTAATGAAATTTTTTCAGCCAAATCATCAATCAATTTTTTAGCCTTTATTGTAATTAGAATGTCAGATATTTGACTCTCCACCTCGTCCAATGTTTTTTGACGCTCAGGAATTTGATCAACAAGATTCATAACTACATATCTGTCCTGGCCTAATTCAATAACATCAGAATTTTCACCTTCATTAAGTACCAAATCGCTGAAAGCTGCTGCGATAAATTGCTCTTCGTAGTCTGTACTGTTTTTTGAGAAATATTCTGAAGTCTTAAACTCTAATTCTAACTGCTCTGCAACAAAATTAAGCGGGTCTTCGTATGTTAAATTAGCAAGCTCCTCTTGTAATCTATAGAGCTCCTGTTGCGCTATTTTCTTCTGATTTAACAAAACTAACTTTTCTTTAGACTCTTCAAAAGTTTTAATATTTTCTGGCACAATTTTATTCAATCTAATGATGTGGTAACCATAATCGGTTTTAACAACTTTGCTAATCTC
The DNA here is from genome assembly GCA_964606585.1 of uncultured Piscirickettsiaceae bacterium. Taxonomy (GTDB): domain Bacteria; phylum Pseudomonadota; class Gammaproteobacteria; order PS1; family Pseudothioglobaceae; genus Pseudothioglobus. Next base: position 37,400 of record CAZSHL010000002.1, on the reverse strand, counting down.
ACCTTCAAGCATCTCGAAGACTGTTTTATCGAATTCCGGAACCATAATATCTCTTTCAAAAAAACCTAAATCACCGCCACTATCTTTTGTGGTAATGTCTTTTGAGTGGACTTTGGCTAATTCAGAAAAGTCTCTACCCTGCTGAATCTCTGCTAATATACTTTCTGCAAGCTCGCTGTTATCAACCAAAATGTGTTGGGCGCTTCTTTGTTCAGGGTTTATAAATAATTCTTGTTCTTCATCATAAAGATTTCTCAAGGTCTCTTCATCTAGTTCTTCCTTTACTTCGATTTCATCTAATGATAGTTCGACATAGTTAACTCTTACTTTAGGGGATTCAAAAAAACTGGACTGATTCTCATCAAAATATTCTACAACTTGATCTTGAGAAACAGAAACTTGATCTTTAAATTTTTCAGTACTTAGAATTATGAATGAAGCAAAGCGTTGTTGACCAGCCAAAGCTTTAAGTTTTTCAGTTTGTTGAGTTGTTAGGAAAGATGAATGTGATAAATTTCTCTTTAACTGATCTTGCTTCATCGCTTCTGCTTGAAGTTTTTCATAGCTGAGCGGAGTATAATTGTTAAGTCTTAATATTCGATTGTAGCGTTCTTCAGAAAATACACCCTCTTCTTTAAAGGTTTCATTCGATTGAATAAAACTTCTAACTTCTTCATCTAGTGTAACTAAACCCAAAGAATTGGCGTAATTCTCAAGTAATTTTTCTTGAATCATTCCATCGATAAGCATTTGCCTAAGTGCTGTATCAATTTCTGAAGAATAATTCGAACCAAGTTGCTGTTGCAAGTTTCTTTGTTCAATATTCAATTTCGTATAATAAGTTGTTAGATCAATCTTTTCACCATTTACCGAAGCAATAATAGAGCTAGATGAACCACCAATATATTGTTGAATACCAAATAAAGCAAAAGGGATAGTAATAAGTCCTACAATTAGATAAGCTATCCAACCTTTTGACTTTTGTCTTATTTTTCCCAACATAATTTCAACCTTAATTATTTGCGTGAATATTAGTTACAGCTATTCCTTATTAAAAGCGCTCTATTATACATATTGAGATCATTGATTTAGGTTTCAATATGAAGTCAAAGTTGGTCATAAAGATTTATTTATGTCATTATTAATATAGTTAATATATTTTTTGAAACATGCAATATTAGGAATAATTAAATTTGAACTGTAAAGGGCATTAGAAGTTATTCAAATCGAGCATCTGGTAAGAATGGCATTGCTATTTTTTTTACTTCCTGTTCAGATTTTTCATGTTTAAATGCAACAAGATATAAATCACAAGCATCTGGCCTTCTCCCTCCAACTCTAACCTTAAATCCTGCCTCATAAAATGCCTTATCTAATAAGGAATAAGTGAATCCACCTTTATGCAACATAAAAATATTACCATCTACTGTAGTGTCCCTGTGCCCAAACAATACATCAAATGCAGTTACTGGGCCATCGTATCCTTCATAACGCGTCTCAAACAATTTATCTTGTGCAATTGCTTCTCCAACGCTTTGTAAATCAGGACATGTAATAACAACTATACCATCATCTTTCAACACTCTATAAAACTCGCTTAGAGCGATTGGAACTTCATGTGGAAATATATGTTCGATATTGTGTGATGAGTAAACAGCATCAACACTACTCGTTTCAACTAACTTCATATCTGTTAACGAACCCACTATATCTGGATTAACATTTTCATCAATATCAAGCCTAATCTCTTTCCAATAATCATTATTAAACCCAATTACATGAGATTTATTTTCATAACCACAGCCAACATGCAAAAAAGTTTTCATAAAGTACATTTTATTTAAGATTGAATAAAATATTTATTTAATTTTTATTGAATCTTTTCTTTTGTGTGCTTTGGTTTAAGATCAAAACAAGTAATTTGGCGGAGTGGACGGGATTCGAACCCGCGACCCCCTGCGTGACAGGCAGGTATTCTAACCAGCTGAACTACCACTCCGTTTTTGGTGGGCGCTACAAGACTTGAACTTGTGACCCTCGCCTTGTAAGGGCGATGCTCTCCCAACTGAGCTAAGCGCCCAAAAAAAATGCCCGATTCATCTCGGAACCGGGCGTATTATACTGAAATAAATCGCTTTAGTTAACAGAATCTTTTAGCGACTTACCTGATTTGAAAGCTGGAACATTTGAGGCTGAGATTTGGATAGTGGCACCCGTTTGAGGGTTACGTCCAGAACGAGCTGCACGATGCCTAACCAAAAAACTACCGAAACCTGTAATAGAAACAGAATCACCACTTGATAGTGCACCTGTAATGGCATCTGTCGTTGCTGATAGAGCACGACCAGCATCTGCTTTGGATAATCTAGAAGCGCTAGCAATCGCATCAACTAAATCTGATTTATTCATAATATTTATCTCCTGAGTTTATATTTAAAAATTAAACGAAAATTTTTCATTAACTACTACAGATTATCCATTATTAAACCCTTATGTCAAGCGACTTTCAGGAATTATTTAAAAAAATTTCTAACTCAATTTTGAGTTCTAAATTTAGCTACCCATTGTTAATAAATGGAATGAAAAAATTTTCCCAAACTTGACGATCAATTTCCCCTATATGTTTGTATATGATTAAACCTTCATTATTTACTAGGAAAGTTTCTGGTGTTGCATAAACACCCAAATCGAGTCCTATTTTTCCTTCTGGATCAAATATAATCAAATTGAAAGGGTTTCCTAACATTTCTAGATATTTTAGTGCTTCATCCTTTTGGTCCTTATAATTGATACCAATCAATTGCAGGTTTTTATTTTTGGATATCTTCATTATGGTGCTATGTTCTGCGCGACATGTGACACACCATGATGCCCAAACATTGACTAAAGAAAATTTCTCCTTGGCAAATAGTTTTGTCAGCTCTATATTTTCACCAGAAAAAGATTCAGCTTCAGCCAAATCAGGGAAAGATTTTCCAACTAATGGTGAGGGTAGTTTTTGTGTATTAGAATCAAGAGCAAGATATAAAACTCCTATTAATAAAATGAAAAGAACAAGTGGTAGAATTTTTTTCATTCCTCAGATGAAGATTTCTCTAAAGCATCTGCAACTTCAGGTGGCATGTAGTTTTCATCATGCTTAGCTAGAACATTAGTTGCGATAAATATATCTTCTCTAAGTGATCCAGTTGCAACAATGCCTTGACCTTCTCGAAATAGGTCAGGCAAAATACCTTTATAGTCTACCTTTATAGTTTCAATATTGTCTGTCAATGAAAATTGCACTTGCATGTCATTTCGAGTGACGCTATCTTCAACAACAAGTCCACCAATCCTGAAACTTTTTCCTTGTGGCACTTTTCCATCTAAAACATCTGTTGGTGTAAAGAAATAAAGTAGATTATCATTGAATGCCTTCAGCCCGAAGTAACCAGCCAAGGAAACCCCTAGAACAAGAAGTACAACTAAAACCATACGATTTTGTCGTCTAGTCATTCCTTCTTGCGTACTTGTTCTTTAAGTAAAAATGAACTTTTTTATGATTTTTTGAAGTTCTAACAAATAAATCAATGATAATAAAAAAAGTTACACCATATGCAAGCCAAATATAGAATGCATATTTACCGTAGGGCAGGAAAGAAAAAACTTCAATCATAGTCATGATCTCTCTCCAGCAATTAATTCACGAACCCAACGTGAATTTTGCTCGCGAACCAAGACTTCATCTCTTGCTTTAAGTAATAGCAGTAAACCATACATAAACTGAAAGGCAAAGACCATAACAACTAGTGGCCAAAGCATGTCAGGGTGGACTGATGGATTTGATATATCATCTAATATTGCTCCCTGGTGGAGGGTATTCCACCATTTAACTGAGTAATGAATAATAGGTAGATTGACTAGACCAACTATGGCTAAAATTGAGCTAGCTTTGGCAGCTGTTTTCGGATTGTCAAAAGCGTTATTGAGTGATATATAGGCAAGATACAAAAACAATAAAATCAGTTCTGAAGTTAACCTTGCATCCCAAACCCACCAAGTACCCCACATAGGTTTACCCCAAATAGCACCGGTCGCGAGAGCAATCAAGGTAAAAGATGCACCAATTGGAGCAGAAACTTTAGCAACTACTTGCGCCATCTTGATTTGCCATATCAAACCGATACCACCTGCAAGCGCCATAAAAAAATATACAAGCATTGATAACCATGCACTAGGTACATGAATATAAATAATTCTGTAGCTATCACCTTGTTGGTAGTCTGAAGGAGCAATTACCAAGCCCCAATAAAGACCTAGCAATGTTAAACCAGCAAATGGCCATAAAAACCAAGGAATTAACTTGTTAATGGTGTTATAAAAAAATACAGGTGAGGCGAGTTTCTTAATCCACTTCCACATCGCTTGAAAACGCTAAAAAATAATAGCGTTTATTTTAATGACTTTTGCGCCACTTTGTTCCGTAAATATGTTGGCTTAGGTAATTCAAAAGTAGATTTACCTCCTTGCTCAATTGCTTTCAAGTATAAGTCAATCAAGTCGACAGATTCGGGATAAAAATCCTCACTAATTTTTTCTACATTACTCTTTTCTTTGAGAGCTTCTTTATATGTTTTCCAGCCACTACCAACACCAATATAGTCTACATTTAACTTATCAACTTTTTCTGGTATACATATGCGTTCGTTACAAAGTAACCCTTTATCATACCTTGCCCAATATACCTCTCCCATACGGGCATCTACTGCGGTAGCTATTTTTTGACTATTTAGACATTTTGCTGCTTTATAGCCAAGCAACTCAAGAGTAGAAAAACCCATTGTTGGGATATTATTACTAAGTGACAGACCTTGGACGACTCCTATGCACATCCTGACACCAGTAAAAGAACCTGGACCCCTTGTATAAACAATTACATCAATCTCATTAAGTTTTATATCATTTTCATTAAATATTTCATCACAGAGAGTCAAAATATGTCCAGAACTTTTAACCACATCCACAATAACTCGACTAGATTTATTACCTGCAATTGATAATGCTATGGAAGCAACCTCGGTACATGTATCTATCGCCAATATATTCATTCTATAATTTTTTTGTATTTTTCATTCATTGACAAAATCATTTCTACTCGCTGATTTAGACGTTCTGGGTATCTATGAGGATTATAATAAGAAGGACCCTTGAGTAAAGCAACAAGTGTAGCCATCTCTCTCAAATTTAGATTTTCAACATCTTTATTAAAATAATATTGGCTAGCACTTGCAAAACCATGGAAAGCCACTGAGCCCTGCTGTGCTAAATATACCGTATTCATATAGAGTTCAAGAATAAAATTTTTATCATGCAACTGCTCCAATATAACTGCCATCAAAGCTTCTTCAATTTTTCTTGTCAATGTTTTTTCTCTTGTAAGTAGTTTATTCTTTACCAATTGTTGCGTTATGGTACTAGCGCCTCTAATTGGTTTGTTTTGAAAAATATAACCATAAAAAACTCTCATAATTTCCTTGAAATCAATACCCCAGTGATGATAAAAAGACTGATCTTCAACCAACAAAAGCATATTAATTAATTCTTTAGGATAATCCTCGAGATGATATTCGATTTGATTAATTTGGTCATTTGTTATCTGATTGAAAGAAAAACTTTTCTTAACATACTGGTTCAAATAAACTAGATAGAAAAAAAAGGCAATAAAACTCAGTAAAATCAGTATTTTTAGCCATTTTTTCATAATCAAAAGTAGGTCTAGTATTCCAATCTATTGTAACAAAAACATAACCATTTAACTCTTTTCATAATTATTTAAGAAATAAACACAAACCGATTGTGAAAAAACAACAATTAGTATAAAATACGCATTTCCTTGCTTGATCAGCATCAGTTGGCAAGCTTTAATTATCCATAAGGAGATGTTAATGAGACATTACGAAATAACTCTCATTGTTCATCCTGACCAAAGTACTCAGGTACCAACAATGATTGAAAAATATCAAGAAATTATTGAAAAAGCGGGTGGAAACGTTCATCGCAGAGAAGATTGGGGTCGAAAACACCTGGCCTATCCAATAAAGAAAATTTATAAAGCTCATTATCTAATGATGAATATTGAGTGCAATCAAGAGACTCTAGAAAAACTTAACTATAACTTCCAGTTTAACGATGCAGTTCTAAGAAACTTAGTAATTTCTAAAAAAGAAGCTATTACTGAACCATCAGTAATGATAACTAAAAATGAAAAAGAATAGGAGATAGTAATGTCTAAACAAGTAAAAAAGAGACGTAAATTTCAAACTCCAATTAATAAATTTTGTCGTTTTACCGCTGCTGGTGTTAAGGAAATAGACTATAAAGATATAGATATTTTGTTAAAAAATATTGATGAGAGTGGAAAAATAACACCTTCCAGAATTACTGGCACGACAGCAAAATTTCAACGCCAATTGACAACAGCCATCAAAAGAGCTAGATATTTAGCCTTGATTCCCTACACTGATAAACATAAAAAATAGGAGTTATTATGCAAGTAATTCTATTAGAAAAAAATCAGAAACTAGGCAATTTGGGTGATATCGCAAATGTCAAATCTGGATATGCTAGAAACTTTCTAATTCCCCAAGGCAAAGCCAAGCCTGCAACCAAGGCTAACCTTGCTGAATTTGAAGCCATTAAGGCTGAACTAGAGAAAAAAGAGGCTGCAGCTTTAACAGAAGCTCAGGCGAAAGAAGTAAAAATGACAGATATATCTTGTCATATTACTTCTAATGCTGGAGAAGAAGGAAAGCTATTTGGTTCTGTTGGTCCCGTTGATATAGTTAAAAACCTTCAAGATCAAGGATTTGAAGTTGAAAAACGTGACATAAATATGCCTGAAGCTATTCGTTATATAGGTGAATACGAAATTACAGTAGCTCTACATACCGACATTGTTGTACCAATCAAAATACTTGTCGAAGCCTCAACTAAAGAAGAATAACTTAAACGTATTCCCAAAGTGAGTTAAAATAAAAGGCCCTTGTTCGAGGGCCTTTTTTATTTTTTTCGTACATAGATGGATATTGAGAATACAAAATTACCGCCCCATTCAATAGACTCCGAACAGTCTGTACTTGGCGGTCTTCTACTTCATAACCAGGCCTGGGACAGAGTTGTCGATATACTAAATACTAACGATTTCTATCAAGCCTCACATAGAATAATTTATGATGCCATCGTAACCCTTCTTGAACATGATAATCCAGCAGATATATTAACTGTAAAAGAACAAGTTATTAAAACTCATAGCGAAGAATCAATCGGAGGTTTTGTATATCTTGCTCAGATAGCAGAAAACACACCCAGTGTTAGCAACATTGAAGCCTATGCTAAACACGTCAGAGAGCTTTCAGTATACAGACAGCTAATCACAATCGGCAGAGAAATAGCTGATACAGCTTTTCAACCAAAGGATATAGAAGTAAATGAGCTATTAGACCTTTCTGAGAAAAAGATATTTGAAATTGCTGAACAGGTTGTTCGCAACAAGCAAGATATCACAAATATAAAAGATATTATCAAAGATGTTGTAAATACTGTTCATGAAATGCATGAAAAGAAAGGTATTAAAGGAACTGAGACAGGCTTCTCTCAATTGGATAAACTCACTTCAGGTCTGCAAGATGGTGACCTTGTCATTGTAGCAGGTCGACCTAGTATGGGAAAAACAGCTTTGTCAATGAATATCGTCGAACATGTTGCAATAAACAATTCAAAACCGGTTGCAGTTTTTAGTCTAGAAATGCCGACAGAACAATTAGTAATAAGAATGATTTCATCTTTTGGACGAATTGACGCAAGCAAGTTACGTGATGGGGATATGACTGAAGTGGACTGGAACAGCTTCAACCATGCCGTCCGTGCTTTCGAGGAAAATACCATACTAATCGATGAATCGCCATCCATAACTCCAACTGAAGTTCGTGCTAAATGTCGTCGACTTAAACGCCAATATCCAGACCTTGGTCTTATACTAGTGGATTATCTACAACTTATGACAGTGCATGGAAAGGCAGAAAATAGAGTTCAAGAAATTTCTGAGATTTCACGATCACTTAAAGCGCTTGCCAAGGAAATCAATGTCCCAGTCATTGCTATTTCTCAATTAAATAGAGGTGTAGAATCTCGCACAAAAACTGCAAAAGGACGTATGCCTCAGATGGCAGACCTTCGCGAATCAGGGTCTATTGAGCAAGATGCAGATTTGATTGGTTTCGTCTACAGAGATGAACAATATCATGACGACACTTATACTAATCCGGAAGAAGTTGGAAAGGCTGATTTAAGAATAGCGAAACATCGTAACGGCCCTACTGGAAATATAAAGCTGGCATTTATAGGCCAATATGCTAGATTTGAAGATTTGGCCTTTGAGGACCAATTCCGAAATATAGATGAAGATGATATTGATGCTTCGTATGTAAGTAATGCAGCACACTTTGATCAAGACACATTCTAAATATATTATCTCAGATATTACTAAATTAATTAATAAGCATGTCTAATTCGTTCATTCAGATTAGCGATAGTCATATTGATGATGAAAAACTGGTCATGGGGGTTAATTCTCACAGTAACCTTAATTCTGTTATAGAAGATATCTCTAAACAATCTTATGACGCTCTCGTTTTTAGTGGTGACCTTGCTCATAATGGCACAATATATTCATATATTCAAATAAGCGAAATGTTACGAAACATAAATAAAAGTGTCTCTATATTATCTGGTAATCACGACAAAAAATCGAATCTTTCAAAAATTTTCGGCGATTCAATGATGCTTAACCTGAAGCTCAAAGACTGGGAAATAATAACTGTCGACTCAGTACAATATGGAAAGGTTAGTGGCCGATTAAGTATTCAAAAACTTAAGAAACTGACTAACGAGATTGAACTTTCAAATGCAAAATACATTGTAATTTGCATGCATCATCCTGTTATGTCAATGGAAAGTAGTTGGGATGATGAAATGTCTCTAGAAAATCCAGAGGATTTTTTTGCATCAATTTATAATTATGATAAAGTAAAGGCTGTTATTTGGGGCCATGCTCACCAATGTGGTGAATTTTATCGCGACAACTTAAAATTATTTTCTTGCCCTTCCACCGCAGTTCAATTTTGCGGACCAACTGGTATTGGTTATAATCACTATAAACTTTATGATGACGGTGAAATAACCTGTAAAACGCGATGGCTATGATAGATAATCAGATTCAAATTAGAGCAATTTATGAAAAACAAAGAAAAGTTTCATATGCAAGTGTTTTTCAATTATTTGAAATTAACTTCAAAAAAATATATCGACTAATCCCTTTCCTTCCTTCTATTCAGGCTGACCACATAGGAATAAAAGGATACTTAAATAAACTGCATCTCATCTGCCATGATAAATCACCCTACACTGGCACATTCACATTAACTCATCGAAATGGCTATGGTTTGAATCAGAAAAATAGACCTGATATTAAATTCAAACTATATTTCGACGCTCACCTTCTGGAGGTTCTTTCTGTTTGTAACGAAAACAGAATAAATCAATCCCATCCATATAGAAATCGCTGCAGTGACTATGAACTTCAATGGGAGCTCAACCTTTTTATGCTGAGATGGCTTGACTATTGTTTAGATAAATACAATGGAGCGAAATGGCAAAAAAGAATTTAAACAAAAAAAACCAAAAACTCGTCATTGCGATATCATCAAGAGCACTTTTTGATTTAGATGAATCTCATCAAATATTTAAAGAAGATGGAATTGAAGCTTATGCAAAATATCAACAGGAAAATGAAGATATTGCCCTAGACCCTGGAGTTGGATTCACACTAGTTAAAAAATTACTTGCACTAAATAGTAAAAAGACGCCAATCGATGTTATTTTGCTTTCAAGAAACAGTGCCGATACCGGCCTTAGAATTTTTAATTCGATTGAACATTATGGTCTCAACATTTCTAGAGCGGCATTTACAAGAGGCTCAAGTACGCACTCTTTTGTTGGCGCATTTAAAGCTGACCTATTCCTGTCAAGCAACTATCATGATGTACAGAAGGCTTTGCAGTCCGGTTTCGCTGCAGCATCTATTGTTGAATCAAAGTTAGACAATATTCATCCTACTCAACTTCGTATTGCTTTTGATGGGGATGCGGTAATTTTCTCTGATGAATCTGAAAAAATATTTCACAAACATGGCCTTGAAGCATTCGAACAAAATGAAAAAGAATCTGCCGAAACTGTACTTAAAGCGGGTCCATTTAAATCTTTTCTTGATTCATTGCAGAAAATTCAATCAACCTTTCCTGAGGAAAACAACCCTATAAGAACAGCTCTTGTCACCGCTAGATCAGCACCCTCTCATAAAAGAGTTATCCATACCATGCGTAAATGGGGAATTAGGATAGATGAGGCGTTTTTTCTTGGCGGTTTAGAAAAAGGTGTCTTTTTAAGAGATTTTGGGGCTGATATCTTTTTTGACGATCAACATCATAACTGCAACTCAGCTTCCAAGTATGTGCCTACAGGTCATGTGCCTAGCGGAATAAAAAATACTTAGATTTCAAATATTTTCATACTTATTGCTTAAACAGATACACTTAAATAATTGGTAAAATAACTTGTTTCTATTAACAGTCTATTTATGTCAAAAAAAATTCAAGCAATCAGAGGAATGAATGACTTGCTTCCAAAAGATTCTGATCTTTGGTCAGCTATAGAAAAAATCATTAAAAATATATTGATATCTTATGGATATAAAAAGATCCACACTCCTATAGTTGAAAAAACTGAGACTTTCGCTCGTGCTATTGGGGAGATAACGGATATTGTAGAAAAAGAGATGTATACCTGGAGAGACTTAAGTGGTGAATCAATTACATTAAGGCCAGAAGGAACAGCTGGGATTGTGCGTATGATGATTGAGCATAATCTCCCTCGTGAAGGCATCCAGAAGGTTTATTATCAAGGACCGATGTTCAGACATGAAAGGCCACAAAAGGGTAGATACCGTCAATTTCACCAAATAGGTGTTGAAATTTTTGGAGCCTCTAGTGCAAAAATAGATGCCGAATTGATTGATATGACTTCATTGATTTGGAAAAAAATTGGACTTAATAATGTCACTCTAGAAATTAACTCTTTGGGTTCGAGTAACAGTCGCTCAAATTATAGAGAACTCTTAAAAAGCTATTTCAACGATCATAGTTCCCAACTAGACGACGATAGCATTCGTCGACTAAACACCAATCCCCTTCGAATTCTTGATAGTAAAAATGAAGAAATGGCTAAATTAATTTCTGAAGCGCCAAAAATGATGGATCACCTAGATGAAGAATCTAGTCAGCACTTTGATGAATTAAAGGAATATCTCGATAGCCTTGAAATCGAATACAATATAAATCCAAGACTCGTTAGAGGTTTGGATTATTACAACCGTACTGTTTTTGAATGGATTTCAAATGACCTAGGAGCCCAAGGTACTATTTGTGGGGGAGGAAGGTATGATGGACTTATAGAAAAAATGGGCGGAAATACTGTCCCTGCAATCGGCTTTGCCATGGGCATAGAGAGGCTTGTTCTTCTTTCAAAACAACATTCAGAAAATATATTGCAAAAAAAATTGAGTATTTATTTAGTAACACTTGGTCAAAATGCACAAAAAGTTTCAATGAAGATTTGTAGAGATATACATCTCGCACTTCCCGAAATAATTATCGATAATGATGTAAGCCTAGGTAGCCTAAAAAATCAACTAAAAAAGGCTGATAAATCAGAATCAGATTATGCTTTAATATTAGGAGAAGAAGAGTTAAAATCCAACAAAATAGCTTTGAAGCCATTAAAAGGGCAAGGTGAACAACAAATAATCTCATTAGAAGGTATCATTCAACATCTTCAGGGGATTTTATGAAAAACTTTATCAATATTGCTAACACAGAAGAAGAGCAAGTAGAACAAATAAAAAGTTGGTGGAAAAGTAACGGCAAACAAATAATTGCCGGAGTTGTTATCGGTCTTGCTGGTATTTGGGGTTGGAATACCTATTCCAAAATTCAAGACCAACAATTATTTGAAGCAAGAGCTCTATATCTAAACTATGCTTCTGACCCAAGCAATATCGGGGCATATGACAAACTTATCAAAGACTTTGCGAAGAGTTCATATACCGATCAGGCAGCATTGTTGATGGCAAGCAATCTCTTTAACGAAGAAAAATATTCACAAGCCATAAATATAATCAAACCTCTAACCAAACATTCAAATAACATGATTGCCTCGACAGCTGTCCTAAGGCTATCTTCAGTTTACCTTCAAACTGGTAAACACGATAAGGCACTCACATTGCTAGAGCCCTATTCTGAAGGAAGTTTTGCTGGACTAGTTCATAATTTAATGGGTGATATTTATCTAGATATGGGTAACAAGTCTGAAGCGCAAAGGCATTTCAATATTGCAATAGAAGCCGTTACCGAAAACTCAAACTTTACTCAATTAATTCAGATCAAGCTTGACGATCTAAATTAATTCAAACCATTGAACTGTCATGAGCTCTCCGGTAATCTCTTTAGTTGGGCGACCTAATGTCGGAAAATCAACATTATTTAACCGCCTAAGCAAATCTCGTCAAGCTTTAGTCTCTGACTACGAAGGTTTAACTCGTGACCGCCAATACGCAAAGATAAGTCTGAGTCCAAATACATCATGCACTATCATTGATACTGGAGGCTTAACTAATGAAAACTCAATAATTGATAATGCGATACATGACCAAGTTTTAAGTGCACTTGATGAATCTGATGTAATTTATTTTATTGTCAGTAATAGAGATGGAATTACTTCTTTGGACATTGAAATTGCTACTCAACTAAGAAAATTAAAAAAAGATATCATTCTAATATGTAATAAGGCTGAAGGTTTAAACCAATCTGCGGCTGCTGAGTTTTTTGAGTTAGGATTGGGTCACCCTATACTCATTTCTGCAGAACATAATCAGGGCATTGATGATTTAATCAAAACAACCATTACCCTGTTACCTGAAAATTCAGCTGAGGATGTTCAAGAGGTTGAAGGCATTGCGGTGGCAATTCTAGGAAGACCAAATGTTGGTAAATCAACATTAATCAACCGCATCCTTGGTCAGGAAAGAGTTCTTGCTGTTGACTTACCTGGCACAACTAGAGATACAATATTTATTCCTTTCGAGCGCGACCAGCACAAATATACTCTCATCGATACTGCAGGAATACGAAGAAAGAGAAGTGTAGATAAAAAAATAGAGAAATTCAGCATTATTAAAGCCATCGAAGCACTTTCCGAATCCCATGTTGCAATTCTTGTCCTTGATGCACATGAAGGTGTAACAGAGCAAGATGCAACTCTACTAGGAATGATTGCGGACAAAGGCAGAGCGCTTTTAATAGTGATAAATAAATGGGATGGCCTTGACGACTATCAAAAAAGTGAAGTAAAAAGAAAACTCGAAGTCAAACTGTCTTTTATCAGTTACGCTTCAATACATTATATTTCAGCACTCTATGGCTCAGGCGTAGGAAAATTATTTTCTTCTATACTAAAATCTTTTGAGCAAGCAGGCTCAAGATTTCCTACCTCAATGCTAAATAAAACACTAGAAAGTGCAAACGAAGCTCACCTACCACCTCCGGTATCTGGAAAACGACTCAGACTAAAATATATCCACCAATCAGATATTTTTCCACCGACATTTACACTTCATGGTAACCATCTCCAAAAAGTCCCTAAAAGCTATGAACGCTTCTTGAAAAACTTTTTTACCAAATCCTTAAAACTATCAAATACACCTATAAGACTTGAATTTAAAAGTGGTAACAACCCATTTAAAGATAAGAAAAATAAACTTTCTGCGCGTCAAATCCAAAAAAAGAAGCGCTTAATCAAATTTACTAAGAAAAAATAAAGTAGTTAAATATATAAATTAAGAAAGTATTAAATTATGCGCTTCTTTGGCAGCTCTGATAAAACCTTCAAATAAGGGGTGTCCGTCCCTCGGAGTGGAAGTGAATTCGGGATGAAATTGACAAGCAACAAACCATGGATGTTCAGGAATCTCAATCATCTCAACCAACAAGCCATCTTGAGATCTACCAGAAACTTTCAAGCCTGCTTTTTCAACTTCTCCAATTAAATGGTTATTAACTTCATAGCGGTGACGATGTCTCTCAGTTATAGTCTTTAAGCCATAAATTTTATGTGCCTTACTTCCCTTAACTAATTCACAATCTTGACCTCCAAGCCTCATGGTGCCACCCATGTTTGATTTAGAGTTGCGGATCTGAACTTCTCCATTTTCATCCTGCCATTCTGTAATAAGCCCAATCACTGGATATGGCGTTTTTGCATTGAATTCAGTGCTATTTGCATCATTCATATTGGCTTTGTTTCGAGCATATTCAATTACTGCAACCTGTAACCCTAGACAGATTCCCAAAAAAGGAACATTGTTTTCGCGGGCATAGCGGACAGCTTCAATTTTGCCCTCAATACCCCTTAAACCAAAACCTCCAGGAACAAGGATTGCGCTCATCTTGCTCAAGCAAGACGCGCCATTTTTTTCAATTTCCTCAGAATCAAAATAATGGATATTTACTTTTGTTTGGGTAAAAATACCCGCATGGATAAGGGCTTCTGACAAAGATTTGTAAGATTCGGTTAAATCCATATATTTACCAACCATCGCAACATCAACGCTATACTTCGGTCTCTCTAAGGAAGAAATAACTTTATTCCATTCACTTAAATTAGCGGATTTACAAGAAATGCCAAGCTTTTCAACAACAATATCATCCAAACCCTGCTCAGAAAATGCCTGAGGTACTTTATAAATGGTATCCATATCAAGAGAAGTAAAAACAGAATTCTCAGCAACATTAGTAAACAAGGCTATTTTCTTTCTTTCAGGTTCTGGTAATGGGAGTTCAGACCTGCATATCAGAATATCTGGCTGAATACCAATTCCTCTAAGCTCTTTAACAGAATGTTGAGTAGGCTTTGTTTTAAGTTCTCCTGCAGCTTTTAAATAAGGCAACAACGTTAAATGAATAAATAATGTATTTTCACGCCCTAACTCAAGACTCATTTGTCTTATCGCTTCCATAAATGGAAGAGATTCAATGTCACCAGCTGTACCACCAATTTCAACAAGAGCAATGTCGGCGCCCTCTGCACCAGCAATAGTCAGTCGTTTAATTTCATCTGTTATATGTGGAATAATTTGAACCGTTGCACCAAGATAGTCGCCCTTTCGCTCACGACTAATAACATTTTCATAAACTCTACCAGCTGTAAAATTGTTCTTTTTTCCAAGCTGAATACGAACAAATCTTTCATAATGACCAAGGTCTAAATCTGTTTCTGCACCATCATTTGTTACAAAAACCTCGCCATGCTGAAACGGGCTCATAGTGCCAGGATCGACATTAATATAGGGATCAAGTTTAAGAAGAGTTACGTTTAACCCACGAGTCTCGAGAATTGATGCTAAAGAAGCGGATGCTATACCCTTACCTAATGAGGAAACCACACCACCGGTTATAAAGATATATTTAGTCATCTAAAACTAAAAAGTTTGAAACAGTTATTTTACATAAATTTGTGTAGAATATGGGCACATCCAATTAAACTAGTTGCTATGGCTTATAAAGAATTTATCAAGTTACTTTTTCCTTATATTAAAGTCCATCTAGGAAAACTTATTCTAACTTCTTTATTGATGGTTCTTGCAACCACTTTAGAAGCCACTATACCAGAGATAACTGGGCAGATAGTTGATGCACTTTTTTCAACAAATCGAAAAAATGATACAGCCCTTTTTTATTCATTAACCTTCTTTATAGTTATTGCACTTAGCTCATTATTTGCACTAACTTCAATCAGTGCCAGTTCCTGGATATCAAATAAAGTTATTATGGATTTAAGAGTAAATATGTTTACAAAGCTTTTAAAGCTTCCAAAGACCTACTTTGACAATAATACAACAGGGCAAATACTCTCTAAATTAACTTTCGATGTAGAACAAATTTCAGCTGCAGCCTCAACTATTTGGTTAGACTTAATTAAATCATCTCTTACAGTAGTTCTTTTAACTGGCTATCTATTCTACAAAAACTATCTTTTAAGTCTTATCCTTATAGTTCTCTTACCTTTAGTTTATATAGCAGTAAAAGTTTCCAGCTCTAGAATGAGGAAAAGCTCCAAAAAAGTGCAAGAATCAATGGGGGAAATGACTCATCTTTTGGATGAGAATATTTCAGGAGTTGACCTGATAAAAATCTATCATGCCCAAAAATCAGAAAATAATAAGTTTCTTTCGCTAATAAATAATATTCGCCATCAAAGATTCAAGGTCGATATTACAGCTGGACTAAATACTGCTCTAGTAAATACTCTAATTGGTTTTTCTCTTGCCTGTGTAGTTTATATTTCTTCAATATATCTCGCTATGAGTGCGGGTGATTTTTTAGCTTTTTTTACTGCGATGGGTATGCTTATAAAACCTGCTAAAAACCTTGTAAATATTAACAAACCACTTCAACAAGCAATTGTTGCATCGAAAAGTGTTTTTGGATTAATTAATGAAGAGATAGAGAAAAATGAAGGAATTAAAAAAATAGAATCTATAGATGGCGATATTGAATTTAAGAATGTCAGTTTTTCTTACAACGAAGAAAAACCACCACTAAAAAATATCAATCTATTAATTAATCGTGGTGAAACAATAGCATTAGTTGGAAGTACAGGAAGTGGTAAAACAACATTAGTTAATTTATTAGCTAGATTCTATAAACCAACTAGTGGAGAAATTACGCTCAATAACAGCAATATCGAAGATTTTGAGTTAGACTCGTATAGATCAAATATATCGTTTGTTGATCAGCATGTAAGATTATTTAACGATACTATTAAAAATAATATTGCACTTGGTCAGAGCGATTCCATATCTGATGAATCGATTGAAAATGCTGCAGAAGTTTCAAATTCATTAGAGTTCATAGAAAAATTGGATAATCAATTTGATAGTAAGATTGGCGAAGATGGAGTAACTTTATCTGGTGGTCAGCGACAAAGACTTTCCATTGCAAGAGCGATTGCAAAAGATAGCCCGATATTAATTCTAGATGAGGCAACATCAGCCCTCGATTCAGCAACAGAAAAACTTGTTCAATCGGCGATAAATAAGATGCGTCAAGGTAGAACCACAATCATCATTGCTCACAGATTAAGCACTATCCAGAATGCTAATAGAATTATTGTATTAAAAGATGGTCAAATCATTGAGCAAGGTTCACATAAAGAACTGCTTAATTTATCTGGTGAATATGCAAAATTAAATAAACAGCAATTTTCATAGTTAAGAGGTATATTTAAAATCTTAACTCCTTTTACTAGTTAAAGAGATGCGAATTGAATATAATCAAACTTAAATCAAAAAGTTGCAAAATATATGAGTAAATCTTTAACTAACTTTAATTGGCAAGATAGTATGTTTTTGGAGAACCTGCTGTCTGGTGAAGAGAAACTTATACGAGATACAACTCACGAATATTGCCAAGAGCACTTAGCTCCTAGAGTTCTACTGGCAAATCGAAATGAAACGTTTGATCGAAAGATTATGACTGAACTTGGACAGCTTGGCTTGTTAGGGCCGACCTTGCCATCGAAGTATGGCGGTAGCGAGGCTAATTATGTCAGCTATGGTCTTGTTGCCCGCGAAATTGAACGTATTGATAGCGGCTATCGTTCAGCAATGAGTGTTCAATCTTCTCTTGTAATTCATCCAATTTATAGTTATGGCAGTGAAGAACAAAAAAATAAATATCTACCAAAGCTTCTTAGTGGCGAATGGATTGGCTGCTTCGGCTTGACTGAACCAAACTCCGGTAGCGATCCAGCCTCAATGACCACAAAGGCTGAAAAGGTTGAGGGAGGCTATCAACTAAATGGTAATAAAATATGGATTACAAATTCTCCTATTGCTGATGTTTTTATTATTTGGGCAAAATTAGATGGAGTTGTACGAGGCTTTATTCTCGAAAAAGGTATGAAGGGACTGTCGGCACCAAAAATTGAGGGAAAAATTTCATTAAAGACTTCTGTTACTGGTGAAGTCGTGATGGATAACGTTTTTGTACCTGAAGAAAACCATTTTCCTTATATTAGTGGCCTTAGTGGGCCCTTTGGTTGCCTAAATAAAGCACGTTATGGTATCGCTTGGGGAGTTTTAGGTGCCGCTGAATTTTGTTACCAAGCAACACGAAGCTATACCTTAGAGCGAAAACAATTTAATCGCCCTTTGGCTAGCAACCAGCTTGTTCAAAAGAAATTGGCAGATATGTTAACTGAGATTAGTCTCGGGCTACAAGGTTGCCTACAAATGGGTCGCCTGATGGATATCAATCAATGCCCTGTTGAGCTTATTTCCATGATGAAGCGTAATTCATGTGGAAAAGCTTTAGAGATCGCCCGCAATGCTCGGGACATGCATGGAGCCTATGGTATTAGCGATGAGTATAATATTATGCGTCACATGGTGAACCTTGAAACAGTAAATACTTATGAAGGAACGCATGATGTCCATGCACTAATTTTGGGCAGAGCTATCACCGATATACAAGCATTTTTCTAATGGCTGTAGCCCTCAAAGGAATAAAGGTAATCGACCTGAGTCGTATTCTAGCAGGCCCATGGGCTTCACAGATGCTGGCAGATTTCGGCGCCCAAGTTATTAAAGTTGAACAACCCAATATAGGAGATGATACAAGATACTGGGGACCTCCATTTATCAAAGAAAAAACCTATAATCAACCGCCTCAAGCTGCCTATTTTCACTGCGCTAATCGAAATAAACAATCTATTGCAATTAATCTAAAACAAGAAGTCGGTCAGCAAATTATCAAAGAACTGGTAATAAATGCTGATGTCTTTATTGAAAATTTTACCGTTGGAACTCTTGCCAAATATGGCCTTGATTATCCTACACTTAAATCACTTAATCCTAATTTGATTTATTGCTCGATTACCGGCTTCGGACAAACAGGCCCTGCATCAGATAGGGCTGGGTACGATGCGATGATACAAGGCGAAGGCGGACTAATGAGTCTTACTGGTGAAGCTGATGGAGAACCTATGAAAGCTGGTGTTGCACTTGCTGACATCATGACTGGACTATATAGCTGTAACGCTATACTTGCTGCCTTGTTGGCACGACAGCATATTAACAAAGGGCAATATATTGATATCTCTTTGTTGGATGTACAAGCATCAACCCTTGCCAATCAAGGTTTGAATTATTTGGCAACCGGAAATAATCCAAAACGTCAAGGAAATGGACACCCTAATATTGTCCCCTATCAAACCTTCAAAACTAAAGATGGAACAATGATGTTGGCCATAGGAAATGACACGCAATTTAGAAAATTTTGCGAACTTGTTCAGCAACCCAAATTAGCAGATAATCCTAATTTTAAAACCAACGAACAGCGAGTAATTAATCGCGAATCTCTGATTGAACAATTAAGTAGGCACTTTCTTTCACAGTCAACTCTATGGTGGATTGAGAAATTGGAAGCGTTAAATATCCCTTGTGGACCAATAAATTCATTGAAAGAAGTGTTCAACCACCCTCAAATCAAGCACAGAAAGCTTGTTCGAAAGGTGCCCGATAATTTTGATGAACTCTTTTACACGATTGCCTCACCAGTTAATCTTTCAGAGACACCTCTTCTATACAAATCAGCAGCACCAAATCTATCAGAGCACTGCGAAAAAATATTATCCGAAGAACTTGGATATGACAGTGAAAAAATAAAACATCTTAAAGAGAGCGGTATTGTTTCTTAATGGATATAAGAATAGGTTTATATAACCTAATTTATGCGATTAATTGCTCTACCCGAATCTAAAACCATCCTGACTTTTGATGCAGCCCCCTCTATAGATTTAAATTGATTAAGATGCACAAGAACCATGCTTGCTATATAGACCAAACCATCATAATACATCCCTTTTCCACCTGACAGTGCTTCCATTCCTAATGAGACCGTATATTCAGCCAGTTTTTGTCTATTTTTGGCATTATCAGTATTTAAATTTCGAGGAAAAGGAATACTCCTTAACTCTTGATTTAAGCCGATAGTTTTAGGGTCAATTTCAAATCTTGCTTTTTCAACATTCCCAATGTAAGAAATCATTAAGCTTTTTTGTCTTAGTGACGGAACAACTCCCCCTTCAACACCCCTAACAAGAAGATTCGTATCAAAACCAGCACTATCTGTTAAAGCTGCATAAGTGGGCACATAGGGTTTATGCACATAACCTAAAATTGAGTGGGTATTTTTTCCCCTAAGCGGTCGCAATAAGTTTTCCAATGTATTGATAACTGTTCTTTTAACCATCATATTTCTAAGTGGTACGATTCTGTAGAGCTGTTCACAGTAAATACCTTGATCAAGATAAGACCAACCAATATCTGTATTCTCAATTCTTGCTTTTGCATTGCTTACTGATATATCAGCATCTAACCCCATAGCTGAATTAATATGCCTATGGGTTAATCCAAACTTAGGTGACACGCCGTCAAGCCCATGAATAACTGTTGGTAGTCCAATTTCAGCAAGTAGCGGTGGAAGAAAAGCGGAGATTGGTATAGAACGTTCATAGCCGCTATAAGGGTCACCTATGTCGATTAAATTTTTAACATCAGCGATTTGAGAGTTTATAGATCTTTGTATGGCTTTGAGAATTCCAATATTCTCATCCATTGTTTCACGTTTCATTCTAAGAGCAATCAAAAAAATAGCAGCTTGAACGTTATCGATTTCACTGTTTAGGATTGCGCTCATAGCAGCCTCGGCTTCCTTTTCTTCTATATTTTTGCCTAGCTCAGGTCCTGTTGCGATTCTTTGAATTATTGAATGAAACAATTTTTCTGTGTTCATTATTAACTCACTATCTCTATAAAGATTTAACTTGAAACTTTACTCTTTCAATAGAATTGACTCTTTAGAACATCAATCACCCAAAATTAATCAAAAAAATGACCAGACACGATTACTATCCAATTGGTCTCTACATTCACTTAACTGCCTTTTATAGGTATTAGACTTATTTTCAACTTTCTTGGCAATATCGAGAAGCCAAGACTTCTTTTGGTATGTTTGATTGTTGAATCCATTCTGCCCTTCGTGATAAGCAAGGTATTGATTGTATGCATCGTTTTTACTTATCTTTGAACGCTTCTCAGATTGATTAACATACCAACCAATAAAGTCTACCGAATCTGCAAAATTCGTTCTATTAGCAAGATTATTACCCGTCTTGAGTTGATACCATTCCCAAGTTTCTTTTTTTGCTTGCGTGTATCCAAACGAGGATGAAGATCTCAGGCCCGGGATAACACCAAAAATTTTGTTTCTTGGCGGTTTGGCGTTAGAAGCAAAATGGGATTCTTGATAAATGATAGCGAGCTGAATATGCATTGGGACTGCCCACTTTGCCTCACTTTTTTTAACTGCCTGATACCATGAAACCTTTTCATCAAGAAGTTGACAGATATTGGTCACCTCTCTTGCAGGGGTTGAAAAGCAACCTGAAAGAACCAATAACAAAGCTAAACTTATACCAATTAGATTTTTCATTTATTAAAAAAAATAAAATAAAAGGTAATTATCTGCAAAATAAACAAAATAGCAAACATTGTTTTTATTGACGCATCAGTAAGCGGCATTTTTTCTATCTGAACTTTTTCAAGTTTTACATTGGTCGCTATAAAACCTTTCTCAGATGTCTCCACCCTATAGGCAACTCTTGTGTCACTTTTTAATCTGGATTTATTGTAAACATTTTTCTGGTGTACAAAATACTTCTCACCATCATCACCGGTAATAAACCCGTAGCCCTTTGTGCCAAACTGAATCACAGTACCAGTCATTCTTTTTGCCATTACTTTCTCGTTTTTCGCAGACAATAAGCTGCATTTTTAATATAATCCACAGCGGCACTTGCAAGCTTTGAACCATTCTCAATATCATTAAATGACTCCAATTCTCGACATTCATATGCCATACTAAATAGTGACATAACTTCAGACTTATCAACTGAAAATGGTGGGCCACTCATTTGATGTTGAGGATAATTCAAAGTTACCAACAGAATCCGCGCATCAAAAGGTATTATATCATTTAAATGTTTTACGTATTTTTGTCTTACTTCAGGCTCAAGTGCAATAAGCGCCTTTCGGTCAAAAACAGCGCTTACATCAGCTAAGTGTTTAGATGTCAACGAAAAAAAATCTCCACAATAAATTTCTAAATTATCAGAGCTATATAGATCAAATGCGTCAACACTGGTTACTTTATAGTTAAGGTTATTTTCAGTAAAAAACTGTTTAACGCCAATCTCACTAATTTCAACGCCAACAACTGAAAAACCTTGGTTGATAATATAGAGCATATCAAGGCTTTTGCCACAAAGTGGGACAAATATTTTGTCTCCAATAATCAAGTCAAACAACTCAATATGTTCAACTAGCTCTCTTGTCACCTCATCACTATGCCAAGAAGTTTGATTGTTTTCCCAAAAGTTCAACCAGTCAGCCATTTCTTTTCCTTGCTATAATATTGTCAGAAAAAAATTTCTTGTGATAAATCTAACGCCATACCAATTATTGTACTTTTTAATTCAAATTTAGATAAATGCATAGCTTAGTCAAGTTTATTTTAAATCAAAATACTAACAGCTAACCTTATGAAAGCAAATATTGGCGACTGGAAAGAGCAACTAGAAGGAACTTCAAAGAAGGAATACTTTCAGTCGTTGTTATCATTTTTAAATGAAAGAAGTAAATCAAACGTAATCTACCCTCCGAAAGGGTTGTGGTTTAAAGCTTTTGAGCTTTCTAGCTTTAACAATACCAAAGTCGTAATTCTAGGTCAAGATCCTTATCACGGCAAAGGTCAAGCTGAAGGCTTAAGTTTCTCTGTTCCAAAAAATATTGCTATACCGCCCTCTCTCAGAAATATCTATAGGGAGCTAGAAACTAATGACGTTGGATTTTTAAATCCGGGTCATGGTCATTTAGGTTTTTGGGCTAAACAAGGGGTCTTACTGCTAAATAGTGTACTTACAGTTGAAAAGAATAGCCCAGCTTCACACGCCAATCAGGGATGGGAAATTTTCACTGACAGTGTGATTCAATTACTCAACGAAAAAAAGGAACATTTGGTTTTTTTACTTTGGGGTGCTTATGCTGGGAAAAAATCAAGTTTAATTGACTCTCGACGTCACCTAATTTTGAAATCAGCACACCCATCGCCATTTTCTGCAAATAATGGTTTTTTTGGTTGTGGTCATTTCATTAAAACTAATGAATATCTTGAAATGAAAAATATATCTCCTATTCAATGGAGTGTTCCTTCATGAAGTTAGTGATTGATGACGCTGTCTGGGAATATGAAAAAATTTTTAGTAAATTTGGCAATATTGTAGCTCTACCCGGTCGCAATATTAATGATAAAGATGTTTTGGATTGTGATGTACTAATCATAAGATCTCGAACAAAAATCAACGAATCACTTATTAATAATTCAAGTGTTCGCTTCGTAGGCTCTACCGTTGCAGGCTTAGATCATGTTGATCAGGACTATTTGCAAAGAAACAAAATAGAATTTGCTTCTGCGCAGGGTTGCAATGCCAATGCAGTAGCCGAGTATGTCATTAGCGCTATGGTAAATATTGCAGATGAATTCAACTTTAAACTGTCCAATAGAACTTTGGGCATTATCGGTGTTGGCAATGTTGGTTCTCAACTTAACTTAAAGGCAAAAAAGCTAGGCATGAAAACACTTCTCAATGACCCTCCACGTCAAAGAAAAGAAAATCTTGATAATTTTGTTGACTTAAATTCTGCACTAAGTGCTGATATTGTGAGTTTCCATACACCTCTCACTTTTACAGGAAAAGATGCCAGCTATAATCTCTTAGCTGAGCACAATTTTCATTTAATTTCAAATGATACGATACTAATAAATGCAGCACGTGGTGGCATTATTGATGAAAATATTTGGCAAAAAACAAAAACAAAAGCTAACGTCATTGACTGCTGGGAGAATGAGCCTAATATAAACTCAACACTGCAAAAATCTGCCTACTGGGCGACACCACATATTGCAGGTCATTCAATTGACGCAAAATATATGGGTAGTTTTATGATATATAAAGAATTATGTAAATATCTCAATATCGAAGAAGATAAAAAGGTGGCAAAACTATTAGGCAACAAGAGAAAAAAAATTAATAAAAATACACTGAAAGATACATTGAATGCAATTTATCCATTTATAAATGATGATTTAGCAATCAGAGATACTATTAAATTTGAAGACTATCGTAGACACTATCCAGATCGCTATGAGTGGCATCACTTTCAGACCGATTTCTTTGATATCAAAGCCAATCCATAGACAAAGCGTATCTGAGCAGCATAAGAAATGACACTGACACAATCAAAACTCTAATAAATTTAGGATTGGCTTTAAATAAGTAATGAGTACCAAAAAATGCTCCAATTGCTTGCCCAAGCATCATTAAAAGCCCTACAATCCAGACCACATGCCCAAAGCTCAAAAAAACTACCAAGGAGGCAATATTAGAAGAAAAATTAAGTGGTTTCGCCATAATTGTTGATCTAATAATATCTAGCTTCTTGATTGCCACACCAGCCAACACAAAAAATGACCCCGTACCAGGACCGAACATGCCATCATAACCAGCTATAACAGGAACGACTACATTTTGATAAGTATTATCTGACAATCGTTGTCTCTCTTTCGGTTTCGGAGCAAAAATAAAGTAAATTGCTATAAGGCCTAGTACAGTTGGAATCATAAATGATAAGAATTCGGTGTTAACAAACTGAACAATGACACTACCAATTACTGCTCCAATAAATGAAGCCAACATCAAATATTTAATACTCTTCCAGCTCAATTCACCCCTTTTCAATAGCAACAGTGTTGCAGCTCCCGTTCCGATACTTCCTTGAAGTTTATTTGTTCCTAATACATATATAGGAGGCATACCACTTAGCATTAAAGCAGGTACTGCAAGCAATCCCCCTCCTCCAACCAAAGTGTCGAGAAATCCTGCTACAATGGCTATAAAAAATAAAAAAAGTAAAATTTCAAGGGAAAAATTTGCCAAATCCATAATATCAAACTGTCCAAATTGTTGGAAACCAATCCTCTCTTAAACGCTCCCCATTAATTTGATTAATGTTTTCAAAATTAGGTGATGTTCTGCCTTTACGTTCCCTATAGCGCACATCGTCGCCAAGCAAACGAAAGGAAAGAGTTCTACTAATACTACTTAACTTATTTGCCTTTGCACTATGAATTATTTTGAAATTAAATGCAACCACATCGCCAGGTTCAGTTTCCCATTGTTTAATTTTATAATTTCCATTCTCAATATCTGGTATATCTATAAATTCATCATCATTTGTATAGAAACTCTCATTATTTGCCCAACTTGTTGGTCTAATTTCCTTAGAGAGTTGGTGAGTTCCAGCTGCACAATTTAGTGAAACATTTTTTTTCCTTGCTTCGAGTGGTAACCAAAAACTAACGGTTTGGTCTCCATCAACACAATAATACGGCATATCTTGGTGCCAGGGTGTCTCTACCCCTGAATTTCCTTCTTTGAATAAATAGTGATCATGAAAAAACTGTGCAGTGCTGGACCTTGTTAATGCAGCTGAAAGTGCACCTAATTCTGAATGCAAAATAAAATCTTCATATTCAGGTATACGCTTCCAATTACAAAAATCTTCTAGTAATTTACCTTTGTAATGACCTTTTTTATGAATCAATGCACTAGCACTAGGATTTTTATCATGAAAGTTTGCGCCTCTTTGCAAAATCTTCATCCAATCCTTAAAGACACCTCTCAATATAACAACGCCATCACCTTGATAGTTCTTTATGTCGCTAGCTGATAAATACTCACTCATAATCTCAATAAAATATAAGATAGCTCTGTTTTCTAATTTAAATATTAAACATTTAAAACAAGCATCGTAAAAACGATTATATAAACATATCGAACATTAAATCTTAAACTTATCTGTATTATTGTTGTTTTTAAATATATATGTGTTGTAAATGAAACTATTTAACCTGCTTTTTTCTATAAAAAAAGTACCCCAAGTTTCTTGGAGTTCAAATGATCCATTTAATCTTAAGCCTAAATTATTAACTTTTATTTTTTTGGTATTTGGACTGTTTTTGTTTGGACTTGGAGAATCATTTCTTATTGCCAGCGGAGCCGGAACAGCGCCCTGGACAGTACTTGCTCAAGGATTGTCACAGCATACAAACTTTTCTATAGGATTTTCAACATTTTTGATAAGTGTTATGGTTCTACTTATATGGATTCCCTTAAAACAAAAACCTGGTATGGGAACAATTCTTAATGCTATTATCTTGGCAATTGTAATTGACGCTTCACTTCCATACCTGCCCAACCCTAATAGCTATACATTTAAAATCATACAGGTTATTATTGGTGTAGTTATCGTTGGACTTGGTAGTGGTTTTTATCTTGCTGCCAATCTTGGAGCAGGTCCAAGAGACGGTCTCATGATTGGATTACAGAACAAAACTAACCTACCTATACTATCAATAAGAACAATACTTGAAACTAGCGCAGTCACAATAGGCTGGTTGATGGGAGGTATTGTAGGTTTAGGAACTTTAATATTTGCTTTCGGTATCGGTCCGGCGGTAGCACTTGGACTTTATCTTGTAGGGAAGGTCTCAAAACCATTGCAACAAGAATAGTTTATTTTCTTTTAATAAACCTCATATCATCTAGAAAAGGAAATTTTTCTCTAATCGTCGACACCTTGTCTAGACTTAAATCACATATCGAATATTCGTTTGTATTATTTGTATGTAACAAAACTTCACCTAAAGGATCAATTACCATTGATGAACCATTAAACTTTTGACCAACTCCATCTTCGCCAATACGATTGACGCCAACAATATAACATTGATTTTCTATTGCCCTAGCAATTAGGAGCATTTCCCAGTGTCTTTCTCGAGTGTTCGGCCAGTTAGCAATAACAAAAATTACCTCAACATTATTAGAGACATGACGAAAAATCTCTGGAAAACGTAAATCGTAGCAAATAAAAACCGAACAAACTGTACCCTCTAATTCAAAGGTAACAATATCATCACCTGAATCAAAGTATTTCCCTTCATTAGCAAAATTAAAAGGGTGAATTTTTGAGTATTTAGCTACCTCTTGTCCAGACTTATCAAATACAACAGCGACATTATTTGCCTTTTTATTGCTTGGTTTTTCACTAATTCCAGCAACAATATTTATAGAGTTTTGTGCTGCTAAGTTTTTTAACGTCTGATAAGTTTTTCCTTCAGGCGGCTCAGCGAATTTTCCAATATCTGTAATAAATCCTGTATTAAACACTTCGGGCAATACAATCACTTCACAGTCATCCATTTTAGCTTTTTGGATAAATTTTTCCACTCGCTCTAAATTTCTCTCAATTTCTTGCCAAGCAATATTTAAAGAAATAGCTGCTACCTTCATCTTAATTATTTTTTATTATTTATTTATTATTGAATAATTATC
Organism: uncultured Piscirickettsiaceae bacterium; assembly: GCA_964606585.1. Taxonomy (GTDB): domain Bacteria; phylum Pseudomonadota; class Gammaproteobacteria; order PS1; family Pseudothioglobaceae; genus Pseudothioglobus. Next base: position 9,680 of record CAZSHL010000002.1, on the reverse strand, counting down.
ACATTAAAAAGTTTGCTAAGATGATTTTCTCGGGTACAAAAAAGATAAAATTACTTGATGGATAAAATAGTTGTTCAATTAGAAGATTTCGATTTAACATCAGAAGTCACTCTTGCACGTACCAATAATCCTTACATAGGAGCGGTTGTGAGCTTTGTTGGTACAGTTCGAGATATAAGCTCTGAATCGATTAAGAGTATGACACTTGAACATTATCCTGAAATGACCGAGAAGTCACTTAAATCAATCGTAGAAAACGCAAGAGAACGATGGAACCTCCAAACAGTTACCATTATTCACCGTATTGGTGAGTTGAAGATCAACGAACAAATTGTGCTCGTTATTACCACAAGTGTACATCGTCAGGAAGCATTTGAGTCTTGTCAATATATTGTGGATTATTTGAAAACAGATGCACCATTCTGGAAAAAAGAAAAGACTGGTGATGAAGAGCGATGGGTAGATTCTCGTGAAAGTGATAATGAGCAAAGAAAAAAATGGAATTCCTAAAGGCTAAAGTCTTCGGGCTTATTTAGGTTAGTCAATACTTGCAGTCGATCTGAAACGTCAATTCTTTCTATATTATGTTGACGGTACCAAATAGCCATCTTTCTTCCTCCATTCAATAAAAACTCTTCTAGATTACTACTTAGATTTACATTTATTATCGCAAAAGTTGCATGCATTATTGATCCATCATGGGCAACACAAATATCAACCTCTGTTTCCTCCATCCTACTTATCAGATCATCAATTAATTCATCATCAACAAAAGGGCTATCACAGGGTAGTATTAACAAATAAGGAGTTGAACAAACCTTTAGCGCTTTGGAGATTCCAGCTAGAGGTCCCTGAAAGTTTTCCAAATCATCTGCAATGACTTTTCCAAAATTTTCGTATAGATCAATATTTCTGTTAGCACTAATAAGAACTTCGCTTACCTTGGGTTTAACTATCACTAGAACATGGTTTATCATTTCCTGGCCACGAAAATCCATCAGACCTTTATCTTCACCGCTCAACCTAGATGATTTTCCACCCGCCAAAATAACAGCGGTAATATCGTTAATCGTTATTTTTTTCACTTAAAGTCCTTGCATTTTTCAAGTTATTTAATAAGTAGGGAATTTCAATGCAATTGTATAATACTTAGCTTAAACACTCAAACTTAAAACCTAATGAATAATCAAGTAGTTAACTGTGATTCGCCAGTATTTAATAAGTCATTAATGAGCACAGAAGAGGCATCAACACTTTTACTTGATAGTGTCGTTGTTGTTAAGGATATTGAGTCCGTTTCACTTGACGAATCCTTAGGAAGAGTATTGGCTAGAGATATTCTTTCCAGTATTAATGTCCCTGGATTTGACAATAGTGCTATGGATGGTTATGCAATTGCAATCAAAGACAACCAGCTATCCGAAACAAATCTTAGTTTTAAAATTGAGGATAGGATTCCTGCTGGTCAAGTAGGAAATAAATTGAATGAAGGTTGCGCGGCGAGAATATTTACAGGAGCTCCTATACCAATTGGTGCAAATTGTGTAATTATGCAAGAGGAATGTGAGCTCTCTGAAGACGGTTCTTTCATTACAATTGCTCGAAACGTAAAACTAAACGAAAATATCCGACCGATGGGTAATGATATTGTCAAGGGAGACGTAATTCTATATACGGGGAAAAAAATGCAGCCACAAGATATCTCATTGGCTGCCTCTGTAGGTGTTGCTGAAGTTGTTGTTTTTAGAAAAATTAGGGTGGGAGTTTTTTTTACTGGCGATGAATTGGTTGAACCTGGCCAGCCTTTAAATTCAGGGAAAATATACAATTCAAATCGCTATACTCTTGTTGCTCTGCTTAAGAAAGCAGGCTGTGAAATTATTAATATGGGCAATATCGAGGATGAATTAAGCGTTACTTGTGATGCTCTGGAAAATCTTGATAAACATTGTGACTTGATTATGACAACGGGCGGAGTTTCTGTTGGAGAAGAGGATCATGTGAAACCTGCAGTAGAAAGCCTTGGGGAATTAAAATTGTGGAAAATTCGAATGAAACCTGGCAAACCACTTGCCTATGGTAGTGTCAACAATACACCATTTATTGGACTTCCTGGCAATCCAGTTTCCAGTTTTGTGACATACTGTATATTTGCATTACCATATATCAAAAAAATGCAGGGTAAAAAACAATACAAACCGAGACCAATAAAAGTGAGCGCTAATTTTAATTGTAAGAATGCAAAACCTAGAAAAGAATACGCTCGTGTAGCTCTAGACTATGCTAATAAAGTACCTGTGGCAAACCTCTATCCAAAGCAGGGTTCAGATGTGATGAGTTCTATTGTTTGGGCCGATGGATTGATTGAAATACCTGAAGAGGTGACCTTTGAGACTGGTGAAATGCTTAATTTTTTTCCACTTAAAGATTTAATTGAATGAGTAAATTAAGTCACATTAATGAACACGGAGATGCACAGATGGTTGATATTTCTGATAAAGCTAATACCAATCGAGAAGCTAAGGCAGGAGCTACTGTATCGATGAAGGCTGAGACACTTGAGTTGATAGTTTCGGGCTTGCATAAGAAGGGCGATGTAATTTCCGTAGCAAAAGTAGCGGGCATCCAGGCGGCAAAAAAATGCTCTGAGCTTATCCCCTTATGTCACCCACTTATGCTTACTAAAGTTAGTGTTGATATTATCCCAAACGAAGAGAAATCTTGTATAGAAATTCAAGCAACCGCTAAACTTAATGGAAATACTGGCGTTGAAATGGAAGCCCTAACTGCCGCCACTATAGCTGCGCTTACTATTTATGACATGTGTAAGGCTGTCGATAGATTTATAAGTATTGACAATGTCCAATTACTAGAAAAAAGAGGTGGCAAGTCGGGCCATTGGAAGCTTCAGTCATGAATCAATTAATCGACTCATTTCAACGTAAGATTACTTATTTAAGGGTCTCAGTAACAGACCATTGTAACTACAGATGTCATTACTGTCGTGATGAAGACCATCAAATTCACACTACTCGAGATGAAGTTCTATCTTTTGAAGAAATTGCCAAAATTGTCCGTCTTTTTTCCGAACTAGGTGTAACAAAAGTCAGATTAACAGGTGGAGAACCACTGCTACGCAGGGATATCCTTGAATTGACAAGAATGTTAGGAGATATCCCTGGCTTGACTGACATACCCATTTCAACTAACGCACACCTTCTGTCATCACTATCTGGGAAGTTAAAAAGTAATGGTATTAACAGAGCTAATATTTCAATTGACTCACTTATTCCAAAACGCTTTAAAGAGATTACTAGAGAAGGTGATCTAGAAACAGTCATCAAGGGTATTGACTCTGCAATTTTATCTGGCATGAATCCTATTAAGCTAAATATGGTAGTTATGAAGGGTATTAATGATGACGAAATCGAATCAATGATTGACTTTGCAATTGAGCGAGGTGTTGATATTCGTTTTATTGAAACAATGCCAGTTGGTCTTGCTGGTATAGGTGCTGTTGATAGACATTACAGTGAAAAGGATATTTTAAAAAGAGTGCATAAAAGGTTTGGAAATAAACTCAAATCAATGGAAGTAAAGCAAACTGATGGTCCTGCAAAAGCGCTCCATATTCATGGTACAAACACTAACGTTGCAACCATCTCAGCAGTGTCCAATAACTTTTGTAGTAGCTGCAATCGTGTCAGATTAACTGCCCAAGGTGAACTGATTTTATGCCTTGGCCAAAAAGATTCAGTTTCTCTTCGTGATTCAGTAAGATCAGGGCTAAGTGATGAAGAAATCAAGCGATTGATTATCAGAGCGATTACTAAAAAACCAGAAAAACACTTCTTTGATACTATTATTAACAACGTTAGTAATAGACAGATGGTGGAGATGGGTGGATGAAAATTTTATACTTCGCTTCTCTAAAAGAGAAATTAAATACATCACGAGATGATATATATTTTGAAGAACCTGTAACAATTTCATTAATTAAAAAAGAGTTGATTGAGAAGTATGGAATTCAATACTTTCCTAACAATATCTTGTGCGCAGTCAATCATGAAATGGTTTCTGAAGATACTATTGTCAATAAAGATGACGAGATAGCCTTTTTCCCACCCGTTACAGGAGGTTAAACTATTTTATGACTGATACTAAAATTAAAATTGGCTTTCTTACTATTTCAGATAGGGCCGCTAGAGGTGTGTATGAAGATATTAGTGGGCCTGCAATGCGGGAGTGGATTTCAAAGGCAGTTATTAGTCCATACGAAGTCATTTCAAAAATTATTGAAGATGAACAACCTTTAATTGAGAACACTCTCATAGAGATGAGTGACAAACTTGACTGTAATTTAATTCTCACAACTGGTGGTACTGGCCCAACTACTAGAGATGTAACACCTGAAGCTACCCAAAAAGTATGTGAGCGCATCTTTGATGGATTTGCAGAGCAAATGAGAGCGGTTTCACTTAAAACTGTTCCGACGGCCATTCTTTCCCGTCAAATAGCCGGTACTAGAGGTAATAGTTTAATTATTAACCTTCCTGGAAAGCCTGTAGCAATTGCGGTATGTCTTGGAGCAGTTTTTTTAGCTGTACCAAAATGCTTAGCACTTCTTGATGACTCCTCTATTAAAATTGATACGAATTTCGTTTCACAAGATTTTGAGTAGACTCATTATAACGCTATGTCTTACGTAAGAGACTCATCTCTAGACTTAATGCGCGGTTTGGCAATCCTGATGATGATTGTCTTCCACTTTATCTATGACCTTAATTCTTTTGGCTATACTGAAATCCCTATATTTACCCATTGGGCTGGTTTAGCTTGGCGCTGTTTAATTGTTTTTCTTTTCTTAAGCGCTGTTGGTATCAGTCTAGTCATTGCTCATAGCAAGGCGCTTAACCTTCGTAAATTTCTGAAACGCCTGGTTTTTTTGGGCATCGCAGCTCTTCTAGTTTCTGTTGGAACTTACATAATGTTTCCAGATGCATGGGTTTATTTTGGCATTCTTCATTTAATTTGGGTTGCATCTTTAATAGCGATAGCGTTCATAAATCTTCCAAAAACTTCGCTCTTAATTGCTGCATTAATTCTAGTTGGTGCAATCTTTAATCAACCAAATCTCAGCATTATCTCAAATATTTTTAGACCATACTTACCGCTTGGAAGTGTCGATTATTACCCTCTGTTTCCATGGTTATCCTTTGTCTTTATCGGAATATATTTAGGGCATCATCCCTATTATCAAAAAATATTAACTTTTCGAGTAAATTGGCTCGAAGCAATGGGCAGGCATGCTTTAATTATTTATTTAACACATCAAGTCATATTATTTGGACTTGTTAGTTTAGTCTATCATCTATATTAAGATTTACAACTATTCAATAGAGCTGAATTTAAAAACATTTATGGCAATATAATCATTATAAGCAGCGCCAGTTTGAAGCCAATTTTTGACTTTTTGAGCAGATATTTGTTGGCTTAATTTTTCTTCAAGTTTTAAATATAGGCCATATTTAAAAATATAATCTTCTTCAGTTAAAACCAATAATTCTCCTTTTGATGACATTAAGCTTTTTTCTGGCATACTATCTAGCTGAGATATAAAAGCAGTTTCACCATGCTCACTTATTAGACTAGATAATTTTTTTTCAAAATATTCTTTACTAAGCGGGCTATGTTCATAGTAGCTTTCAAGTAAATCTTGAGAATCAGAGATCAGGTAGTCTCTTAAACTCTCAACTGAAGAAAATTGCTCATCTTCAATCCAAAAAATAACAAATGCACCATTGGATCTCCCAAGACCAAGCGATCGATCCTCAACCATCACTAGGGCTGAGCCATCGAGTATCGACTGTAAAAAATCCTTATCCAGTTTTTTTATCTCTTGTTCGAATTGACTTAAATTCATTTTTTGTTATCTTGGTTGAAAAAGTAAGGCTTTAATGGTTTGGTAATTTGTTGCAATATTACGTAAATTCTCTTCACCCAACTCAATACTGATTAGTCCTTTTTCGATATCCTTTACTTGTTCAGCATACAATCTTTTTAGTGTATTTGTTGTTGCTAAAATTTCATAAACGGTCGGAGTCTTTTTGTCTTTCCAGTCATCTGGCAAGATATAGGGGTATTTTGGATCAAAATCAATTAGTTTATCGTCTTTATCCATCAACACTATTTAGTTAATGAGATAAATAACTGTGGCAACCTCTCAGGCAATTTTTTTACATCATCAATCACCATAAATCGATTATTACCAAAAATTCTTGCTACATATTCATCTGCATAAGGATCAAGACTAATGCAAAAAGTAACAATACCTCTAGCTCTTAGCTCTTCTATAGCTTTTTTTGCGTCCATACGCAAATGTTGTGGGTCGTCTACATCAATATCTGCTGGCTCACCATCAGTAAGAATTAAAAGTATCTTTTTAGCAGACGACTGTGTTAATAAATCAACACCTGCATGACGGATTGCTGTTCCCATACGTGTCGATAAGCCTCCCTTAATACCTGCTAATCGTGATTTAGTTTCATCATTAAAACTATGGTGGAACGGTTTAAAACGATAATACTGAACATCATGCCTCGAGTCTGATGCAAAGCCAGAAATCATTAAATTATCACCAATCTTGTTAATTGCCCAAGCAAGTAAAGAAGTAGCTTCCTGCATTAACTCCAAAATGCTACGATCACTACCAACAACTTTATCATTTGTGGACTCTGATAAATCCATTAAAAGATTTACTGCAACATCTCTGTTATGTTGGATTTTCTTGACATATATCCTGTCCGAAGGTGTAATTCCAGTTCTAATATCAGCAATCGCACTAACACACTCATCAATATCAAGTTCACTACCCTCCTGCTGCTTCTTTAACTTAACCAAGCCCTGAGGTTGCATTTGGTCAATTGCATTTTTTAATTGATTTGCAACAGGCTTATAAGTTATCAAAATTTTGTCAATAACTTCTGGATTACCTTTACGAACTCGTCTCTCATACAAAGTTGCCCAGTTAGGTCGATAAAGTTGTAATTGATAGTCCCATTCATTGTAGTGAAAAGGCTCACTAATTGGTTCTTTGCCCTCAAGCTCATTCAAGCTAACCCCATCAAGCTCATCTGGGAAATACTCGGATTCCAATGTCCAAATCTCTTGCGCGTCATCGCCAGCTGTTTCAACATCAAGTTCATTCCACATTTCCATAATATTAACATTACGTCGAACTTGTCTTTGACTAACTGGCACATAATCGTTTCCTTCAGAGAGCCAATCCAGCTCTTCATAGTCCCAAATATAGCGATTATCATCTCTATACTGAATTGGTGTTGCTACCAAAGCTGAGGCACTAACTTTGACATCTGTCTTTGACTTTATCAGTTCATAATAGTCCAAACCCAACTCATAACTCATCTCAGATGAGTCACTTAAGCTTTTCATTTTTTCTTTGAAAGTTGACAGAAAGTCTTTATTGAATTCTTGTTTAGCCTGGTAACTTGAATCAAGAGCAGCTCTAGAGAAATCAACAAGATCAGCAATGAACGGGTTATATTCTTTTATATCTTCGTCATCAGGATGCAAAGCAATCCAAATTTTTTTCATACCTGGAAATTTATTAATCGTGTTAAGTTCGACCCTAAGGTCCTCTATAAGAGAGATGCAAGCTACTTGTAAAGGATTGAGATCATCTCCCTTAAAAGCGGAACTAGTTTGCATAACATGCGCAGCAGCATGAGCACATACTGCCCGATAGCAGTCAATACCAGAAACGACTTTTCCAGAGGCGTGCGTATAGTCATCATAAGCATCAGGAATATGCATAACACTATATTCAATATAAGGCCTCAGTCCTTTTCTTGTTTCGTAATCTCCTGATGTTGGTCGAAGAAAAAAATCACGATTGTAAAAAGCCCTTAGGAAAAACTGCAACTTTCTTTGATTATCTATAAAAAGAGTACCTCGTCTTTCTTGTTCAAGAATCTTCAGAGATTCTGCGCTATTTAGTTCGAAATAGGCAATTTGTGCTTTAAAATCTCGATTAAAAGTTTCTGCCCCGTATAGGACCCATCTCCTCAAACCACCTAGAGTTAATTTACTAGTTAACTGGTCAATGTGGTTAAGCATTGGCCTCATTCCTCGAGGGGCAAGAGAAATCATTCTTTCCAACAAACGTAAATAACCTTTCATTAAGTCAAGGTCACTCATACGTTTTGCCACAGTTGGAAGACTTGAAAGCATCAGCGCCAAAACGTTTGCAGAAGTTTGTGAAGACATCTTCATTGTAGACAGAACAATTTCACCTATTATTGACTCTCCAACTTCTTTTACAACCATAGGCGTTTCTTCTAAAAAAGAAATCACCATATCTTCACCCTTACCCATACTGTTAAGTGCGCCTGCCCCATCAAGATAAATCTGAAGCCCGTTAGGAGTCATTACTTTTGACGCCTCAATAAAACTCCCTGCTAAAGCATCATGTAGAACATCTGAAGGATTAGTAAACTTATGTTCAAAGTCTGAGAGTTGTATAGCGCTCATAGCTAGAATCTTTACTCAAAAAAAAGTATCAATTGCAGCATATAAGGTATCAAGAATATCTATATCATCCGTTATTGGATTGATCATTGCTATTTTACATGCTGATTTTTTCTCAACTTTATCGGCAATCAATTGACCAGCATATACGCATAAACGAGTTGAGATACCTTCATCTAGACCATGGCCAACTAGATTTCTTGACCTTTGTGCAATTTGTACTAACTTTAAGGCAGTCTCTTTATTGATACCGGATTCTTTCGAAATAATGTGTGCTTCAGTTTTTTCATCAGGAAATTGAAAATTAAAGCCACAAAATCTCTGTTTAGTGGATTGCTTCAAATCTTTCATCAAGTTCTGGTAGCCAGGGTTATATGAAATAACCAATTGAAAATCTAGATGTGCTTCTATCAACTCACCTTTTTTATCAAGTGGCAATGTTCGACGATAATCGGTTAAAGGGTGAATAACAACCGTTGTATCTTGTCTCGCCTCAACCACCTCATCTAAGTAGCAAATACCACCGTAACGTGCAGCCATCGCCAAAGGCCCATCTTTCCAAATTGTTCCTTCTTTGTCAAGAAGAAATCGACCGACTAAGTCTGTGGCTGACATATCTTCGTTACATGCAACGGTAATTAATGGCTTACCTAATTTGTAAGACATATATTCAACAAATCGAGATTTACCACAACCAGTAGGGCCCTTTAGCATTACTGGCATACGATTCGTATAAGCCGCTGTATACATATCAATTTCATCAGCCTGAGGCTGGTAAAAAGGCTCTTTTTTTATTTTATATTGATCTAATTCACTCATGTCTCTCCCCTTCAATAAAAACCCCTGTACATAGACAGGGGCTTATTATCTAATCAAGCTTAGTTAAATTTACTCGATTACTTAAAACCCTTGCCTCTGTATATGACCATTGATGCTCCCTGAGACTGCGCATAGTTATCATAACCTATTAAACGAACATGGTTATCTGGGTTTGCATCGTGACAAGCCTTACATTCAGCGAGTATTGTATCAACATCCGTTTCACCAAACATTGGAAGCTTCCACATATACCAATAATTTTGCACAGCATTTTCAACCTCAGTGTGTTCAACTCCTGGATTGTAGCCTTGGTC
>CAZSHL010000001.1:0-47840 GCA_964606585.1 uncultured Piscirickettsiaceae bacterium | reverse complement strand
AGAAAGTAGAGGTAGAGAAAAAGACTGAGAAGAAGCCTGCAGCTAAGGCCAAGAAAGTAGAGGTAGAGAAAAAGACTGAGAAGAAGCCTGCAGCTAAGGCCAAGAAAGTAGAGGTAGAGAAAAAGACTGAGAAGAAGCCTGCAGCTAAGGCCAAGAAGGCTGAGAAAGAGAAAAAAGAAAAAAAGAAATAGGAGTAAAGAAATGGCAATAACCGCCACATTAGTTAAAGAACTACGAGAAAGAACAGGTGCAGGCATGATGGATTGCAAAAAGGCCCTGACTGAAACGAGCGGTGATCTTGAGGCAGCGATTGATTTGATGCGTGCTTCTGGAGCTGCAAAGGCTGCAAAAAGGGCTGGCCGTATTGCGTCGGAAGGCTTAGTCAAAATTGCATTAAGCGAGGACAATAAGTCTGCAGTCATTATAGAAGTTAACTCTGAAACAGACTTTGTTGCCAAAGGACAGGAATTTATAGACTTTGTTAACTCTCTTGGAAGGCTAGCACTTAAAACCATGCCGAAGAGCACAGAAGAATTTTTAAGTCAAAGTCTTGATACCGGGGAAACGGTTGACAAGGCAAGAGAAAATATTGTTGCTAAAATTGGCGAAAACATTTCTGTGAGACGCATTGAAGCCCTTCAGGCTAAAAGCGGAACGATTGGCGCCTATAGGCACGGGAATCGAATTGCTGTTTTAGCCCACCTGGCTGAAGACGACGAGACCCTAGCAAAAGAAGTTGCAATGCACATTGCAGCCTCAAAGCCTGAGTGCGTTAGTGAAGACTTGCTTTCAAATGACCTTATAGAAAGAGAAAAGGCTATTTTTGTTGAACAGGCAAAAGAAAGTGGGAAACCAGACAACATTATCGAAAAAATGATTGTTGGAAGAATGAAAAAATTTGTTAATGAGGTAACTCTTTATGGTCAGCCTTTTATTAAAGACCCTGACACAACTGTTGGCAAATTAGTCAAGTCAAATAATAACGAAGTTTTGGGCTTTGTTCGCTTCGAAGTTGGCGAAGGAATAAAGAAAAAGGAAGACAACTTTGTCGAGGAAGTTATGGCTCAAGCTCAAGGCTAATAAAATAAAAGCTATAAAAGAAAAGGCGCCTACAGGCGCCTTTTTATTGCACTGCCTCTTAGCACTATAGATCTTTTTTGTCACTTATAATTAGCTTCATAATGGCCGGCATTAAATAAAAGTCAGCCAAAAGAGCAACAATTATTGCGCTGGCGGTCAGAACTCCGAAGTCAAACATATTGTTCATTTTGGAAAAAGTTAGAACCAAAAAACCAAGCGCCAACACTATTGAAGTAAGGGTTATTGCCCTACCTGTTCCCATGAGGGTCAATCTTACTGCCTTGTCAACATCGTTATATTGAACTTCATAGCGTCTAAAGTTATGCATAAAATGCACAGTGTCATCAACTGCCAGGCCGAGCGCTATAGCGCCAATGAGCAATGTAAACATATCTAAAGGCATTTTAAATATAACCATAATCATTGAAATAAATAGGATTGGCAATACGTTTGGTAACATGCTAATCAAGCCAATTTTTATATTGCCAACCAAAAGCACCATCAACACAGTAATCACAGAAAACGCCAGCAGATAGCTAACTCCGCTACTATATATAGCTTGTTCAAACGTAACCGTCATCAGGGTTCCAATGCCAGTAAAAGATACTTTTGCCAAACCCTCAAACTCTTGATCAAAGTATGACTGAGCTCGATCGATAAACCTTTTTCCTTCTAAAGAGTCAATAAACGGGGTTCTAAGCGTAATGCGCGCCTTTGAGTAATTCGCATCAACCATGCTCTCTAAATCATTGTTGCCACTACTCTCAAAAAGCAAAAGCTCCTGAGCAATTAAGTCTGAGCTTGTCGGTATTGAATAGTATTCCTGTCGATTTTCATTAAGAGCTCGGTTAGTTTCTTTAATAATATCAACAAAACTAACAACCTTTCCAACCCCCATTTCTCCAGTTGCAATATCGTTTATATTGGATGATACTTTCTCAATTGCATATAAAACTTCAGGGTTGTATAGTCCATTTGTGGCTCCTGTATTAACAATAGCCTCGAGCGTAAGAGAGCCCTGAAGTCTTTCATCAACTTTTTCTGTAGCGAGTCGGGCAAAATTATCTTCTGGTAGCCACTGTAATGGAAAATGGGAAAACTTTAGTTGCGCTGCAAAAAAAACAGCACAAGTAATTAGGGCTGCGCTAATTACTACAACAAGCTTGGCGCGGCCAGTGGCAAAAGAACCTATACTTATAAGCATTCTATCCATTCGCGTATATCCTTTCTCGTCAGCGACGGGCTCTTTGTGAGCAAAACTAATTAGCGATATTAGTGCGGGCAATAAGATAAGCGTAAACAAAAGGCCCACCAATACTCCTGCGCTAGCATAAAGCCCGAGATCCGATACTGGAGCAACCTCAGAGAATGAAAAAGACCATAATCCAGCAGCGGTCGTTAAAGACGTCATTAATATAGCAAGGCCGGAGTGTCCCATTGCATAGCGCAAAGATTTTCTTTTATCTCTCGTCGTAACAAGATCTTTGAAAAAAACTGCCAATAAGTGAATGCTCGAACTAGTCACCACCGCCAACAAAAAGGTTGGCATAATTTGAGTTGCCATTGTAAAGGGGGCAGAAAAGGCAGACATCAACGACACTGTTGTAATTAGAGTCATCGCGACACAAACCAAAGGCAACACAACGCCTGAAAGCCTTCTAAAGAGAGCAAACAAAACAACCATAACAATTACAACCATGAGACTGATAAAGACTATCGCATCAGCTCGTAACGCTTGCTTGAAAATTCCCGCTATTGCAGCTGACCCGGTAAGGTAGGTCTCAAAGTCGTCACTTTCAAAGCGGGACATTATTTGTCTTGTTTTTAAAATTATCTCGTCATTTTCCTCATCACTTAAATATGCTCTCGAGTCTTCTTGGTAGAGAGAGTTGAGCTCTATGTCTTCATTAAAATCTATGTCTTCATTAAAATCGAAAGCTTTGTTTTCTTCGTTAACATTTGAATTGGAAAAAGTTTTTGTGTTAACAGTAAGAGTTACCATTGTTTGATCTTTGCTGTAAAAAAGGTTTTCAAAAATTCCATTACCAAGAATTTTGTTTTTTAATTCTTCAACTTCTGATTGACTGATTGGCGTACTCTCAATCAATGGCTCTACAATGAGCTCTCCTTCTACTCCATAAGTGTTTCGTGCGTTGACTAAAGAGTCCACCCCCTCAATATGCGGAAGCCCATCTTCCAGCGCCCTATGAAAGCTGTCGAGTTTTTGTAAAAAATCGAGGTCAAATATATTTTCCGTTGTTACTGCCACCATTAGCTTTTCATCTCGCCCAAACTGGTTTCTAAACAAGTCGTAGTCTATTCTCATTGGGTCGGCTTTATGCAAAAACCCTTCTGTTGAAGTGTCCATTTGCAGCGATGGTAGTTGTGTGGCAAGGGATCCGACAAGCAACAAAACCGCAAAAACAATCTTTTTTGAGTTATTAAAAACAAGGTCTGAAAACGCCTCGAATTTTCTTTCTGTATCAAATCTCCAGTTGGTCATGTTTCAAATAGGTTAATTTTCTTGAGACTATAAGGCTTCAATAATACTCTCGTCTTTATTGGCTAACTCTCGATTGTTTTTCATTGCCCTCCACGACACAAAAAGACCGCTAAGAATAATAATAACAAGCCCAAGAGTTGCTACCTTTGTTGGTATAAATTTAAACACAATATAGCTTAAGATAATAGCAACCACGATTTCAAAGTAGTTAAAGGGGCTTAGCTCTGACGCACTAGCATATTCAAACGCCTTGATAATCATAAAATGGGAGATTGCCGCCACAAGGCCCATTGCAGAGGCCATTAAAACCCCTGTTAGATCAGGCTCCTTCCAGACCGAAAGCGCCAGAGGACCAAGAGCAATGGTGCCCACTATAGCGGTATAGAAAAGAGTTAATAGTGGAGAGCCGCTATGACTAAGCTTTCTTGTAGTAATAATATAAAGCGCATAACAAAATCCTGCAACAAGAGCATATAAAAGGGTGGGCTTAAACTCTTCAGTGTTTGGCTGAAGAACTATTACCACTCCAAAAAACCCTATCAAAACTCCAGCTCCAATATAAAGGTCGAATTTTTCTCCTAAAAATATAGGAGCAAGGGCCGCAACCACCAGGGGCGAAACAAACAACAAGGTCAATGCGTTTGGTATCGGGTTGGTTTTAATGGCAGTAAAAAAGAATAATGTAGCCAAAGCCAACATCAGGCTACGCAACAAGTGAAAGCCAGCTCTGTTTGGTGCCCTCCACCATTTTAATTTGCGCCAATAGAGCAAGGGGAGTAGCCACAATGTATGAAAAGCAAAACGTGACCAAGCAATCTGCATTGGGTGATAGCTGTCGCTTAAAATCTTTGCCAACACATCAAGTAACGGCACAACCGACATTGCCCCAAGCATAAAGCCTATTCCAATTAACAGCTTTCGGTTATCTAGGTTCATCTTATTGGCCACCCAAAGAGATTAAGTGATTGTACAAGAATAGGAACTAGGCTGGTCGTTAAAACAAAACTTTATCTTAGTGGTGCCGATGGTCGGAGTCGAACCGACACAGCTTGCGCTACAGCCCCCTCAAGGCTGCGTGTCTACCAATTCCACCACATCGGCTTAATTAATTTTCTGGTACGTCTGACTCAGAACCGCTTGTTTGTGGCAAGTCAATCTGCGCAGAGTCTTCGACCGTTGTTTGGGTCATAATGCTTTGGCTCGAATCAACTGTTGTTTCGCTTGTTGCTAGGTATGCCAAAGCAAGACTTGTAATAAAGAAAGCAGTAGCAATACCTGCGGTTAATTTATATAAAAAAGAGTGTGCCCCTCTTGCCCCAAAAACCGCTCCTGCTGCTCCTGAACCAAAACCTGCTCCTGCACTAGCCCCCTTGCCATGTTGAATTAAAATTAGCCCCACCAAGGACAAAGCTAACATAACATGTATTACTAAAATAATTTGAAAAGACATATTAATTCACCCTACAAATTTGTAAAAAATCTTCTGACTTAAGCGACGCTCCACCAATCAAACCGCCGTCAATATCCGCACACCCAATTAAGTCTCTTGCATTAGAAGCGTTCATACTGCCCCCATACAAAATATGCGTTTGTTTTGCTACCCCCTCGCCTTCTTTTGCCAAAAGTCCACGAATAAAAGCGTGCGCTTCTTGGGCCTGCGCTGGTGTAGCTGTTACACCTGTTCCAATAGCCCACACTGGCTCATATGCAACAACAATATTTAAAAAAACCTCAATCCCCAACAAGGCTAAGACTGCACCAATTTGTTCAGCAAGAATAGTCTCCATTTTTCCAGTGTTTCTTTCTTCTAGAGTTTCGCCAACACAAAGCAGCGGTGTTAGATCGTTATCGAGAGCAACCTTTACTTTTTCAGCAACTAACTTATTAGTTTCTCCATAAAGTGCTCGCCTTTCTGAGTGTCCAACAATAACGTATTTAGTGCCAAAGTCTTTGATCATTTCAGCGCTAACTTCGCCAGTAAAAGCTCCAGAATGGTTTGTGTTTATATTTTGCGCACCAAGGCTGACCTGGCTACGCGCAAGCAACGCCTCCACTTGTGACAAATATGGAAATGGAGCGCACAAAACAACCTCGGAGCTCACATCTCCCATACCGGAGAGTATTTCTATAACAATTTTATTGACAAACTCCTTGCTGGCATTCATTTTCCAATTGCCAGCCACAATTGTTTTTCTCATGGTTGATATGACGATAAAAAGAGGAGAATGTTACGCTATTATGGGGTAAAAATCAATTTATACAATTAAAACAAAACCACAAAACAAAAAACATTCTTTCTCTAATTTTTGTTTTATTTTGCATTAAATAATATTCTATTTAAGACTTTAATCAACTATTCTATACAATAGGTATTATTAGTATATTATTTAATTTTTATTTGTCTTATGTCTCAAATTTGGGCCAGGTGTCTTATTTCTCTAAAAAACTCTCTGCCACTTGGACAGTTTACTGTTTGGGTTGCTCCCCTTAGCGCCTCAGAAAAAAACTCTACACTTGTTCTTGGCGCCCCAAACACCTCTGTTTTAAAGTACATTAATCACAATACAAAAAACATTAAACACTTTATCTTGCAGGCCGTGGCTGAAGAAGACAAATCAATAAAAGTTCGACTGGTCCTAGCCGAAAAAAACATAGGAGAGAAAAACAAAAGCACTCAACACTCAACACCGCTCTTTCCTGAATACACTTTTGATAACCTTGTTTTGGGGAGCGCGAACGAGGTTGCTGCTTTAGCTAGCAGACAAATTGCTGAAAACCTAGGGTCCTCGCCTTATAATCCGTTTATTATTTATGGGGAGTCTGGGCTAGGAAAAACCCACCTTATGCAGGCCGCAGGCCACCTAGCTAAAGAAAAAAAGAAGGAGTCTAAAATTCTATATGTTCCCCTTATGGATTTTGTTAGGAATATTACAACCAGTCTAAGACACAACACCATTGAAAAAGTAAAGCTTTTTTATCAGTCAGCAGATTTGCTTTTGGTTGATGATATTCACCTGATTGCTGGCAAAGATAAATCACAAGAGGAGTTTTTTCATGTGTTTAATTTTTTGTTTAGCACAAAAAAACAAATTATTTTTACTTGCGACCAACCACCAAAAAGAATCAAGGACCTTGAAAATCGGCTCAAAACTAGATTTTCACAAGGCCTTAACTTGCAGCTTTTGCCTCCAGAATTAGAAATGCGCGCAGCTATATTATTAAAAAAATCTCAAAACCCCCATACCTTGCTAGGCCTAACAGAAGATGTTGCCTTGTTTATTGCTAGCCACATTACTTCTAATGTAAGAGATTTAGAGGGCGCACTATTAAAGCTCAAAGCGTTTGTAGACTTTACTAAAATTAACAACTCTATAATCACAAAAGAGGTTGTTGAAGAAGCTCTTGGCGATTTAATAAGCCCCAAAAAAAGACTAATTGAAATAAACGAAATACAAAAAACAGTGAGTAAATATTATGGAATAACCCTTTCTGACCTGGTTTCAAACTCACGCAAACAACATCTTGTTAGGGCGCGACAGATGGCAGTATACCTTTGCCATGAGCTAACCTCACTATCCCTTGCGAAAATTGGACAAAACTTTGGCAATAGAGACCACTCAACAATTCTTTATTCTTGTGAAAAGCTAGAAAGACTGGTTGCTGAGAACAGAGAAATAAACGACGACCTTAACAACATAAAATTAAAACTTACCAACTTATAAATAAAACAAGAAAAACAAGGCTGGTGATAACTTATAAAACAACCTATAATGGTTCTTAGTAATTAACAACGCAAAATATTAATAACAACAAAACTAACAAAATATCAACAACATAACATACTGTTTTATAAGTAAAAAAACAACTAACTAACAAAAAAAAATAAGAATAATAATAATAATAATTTTTTAATAAAGGCTTTTATGGAAACAGAACTAAGTGTTGATGAAATCTTCGAGCCACTACAAACGGTTATTGGTGTAGTCGAAAAAAAACAAACTCTTCCAATCTTGTCCCATGTTTTATTAAAACTAGAAAATCAAACACTAACACTAACAACCACAGACATGGAGTTGGAGATAAGTGCCACTAAAAAGATAAAAGCCACCGAAGATGTTTCTTTTACAATTTACGCTAAAGATTTAATTGATATAGTTAGAAGGCTTCCAGAAAAGACAAAAATCAGATTTAAAATAGAAGAAAAGAAAGTGTATCTAAACGCGAATAACAACACTTTTGAATTAAACACATTTAACCATCTCGATTTCCCAGCACTACCAAAAACAGAGGACTCTAATGTTGTGAATGTAGAGCTAGAAAACCTAAAATCAGTAATAGAAAATACTAGTTTTTCAATGGGCAACCAAGATATACGTGCCTATTTAAATGGCTTATATTTTGAGTTGAACAAAGATTCTTTAACTGTTGTTGCAACTGATGGTCATCGTCTTTCTATAGGCGAAATTAAACAAAACAACGAGCTTAGCGAAAGGAAAGCAGTTATCTTACCAAGAAAAGCGGTGATTGAACTTTCAAAACTACTTAACAAAAACACTCAAAAAAGCGTCGAGATCCATCTGTCTGATAATTATTTTTCACTTTTTGACAAAAACACCAAAATAATCAGCCGTTTAATTGATGGTAATTTTCCAAACTACAAGCAGGTTTTACCAACAGATTTTAGCAATACCATAGCTATCAACAGGGCTGATTTTTTATCAAGCCTTCAACAGGCATCAATTTTTGTTGAAGAAAGAACAAAGGGTGTGAAGTTGGTTTTTAGGGATAACAAGCTTAATATTTTTTCACATTCAGAAAGGGGTCAGGCAAAAACCCAAATTGATATAAAAAACCAAGAGAAGGAGCTAGAAATAGCTTTCAACATTCATTACCTTATTTCTATTTTGGAAAAAATAACTACAGAAGAGATAAACATGGTTATACCAGGGGGTGAAAACCAGTCTTGCTTGCTGAGCTCTACGGAAGACGATAGTTATCAGTACATAGTAATGCCAATGCGAATATAGCCCATATTAGACCATGGCAACAATCGAGAAGATTTATATTCTTCAGTTTCGTAACATTGAAAACCAATACATAAAGCCAAACAAAGACATCAATCTTTTTATTGGAGATAACGCCCAAGGGAAAACAAATCTACTTGAGGCGCTTTATTATTTAGGTCACAATAGATCCTTTAAAACTAAAAACCTAAAGGACATTATTCCTTCAAACAAACAAAGCGTTAAGATTAAAGCTGAAATTGATGGAAAAAAAGTGGAGCTGGCAAAATCTAAAAACAAAAACACCACCACACTTGAGCAACAAAAAATAAGCAATAATAGCAAATTAACCCATCTTTTACCAATACAGATTATTTCTCCGGACAGGGGTTTTGTAGTTGGGGGGACGCCTAAATTAAAAAGATCTTATGTGGATTGGGGCGTTTTTCATTCTCAACCTCCAATTCTTCAAACATATAAATCTTACAATAAAACATTGAAAAATCTCAATACTCTTTTTTCTTCTGGAGAGTGCAAACAAAATGAGGCTTGGATGTATAAGTTGGCAACTTTTTCTGTTGAAATTTCTTTTGCAAGAAAACACTATGTTGATAAGTTAAATCAAAAAATTACAAAAGAATTTTCATCTAAACTAGGTGGTGAAGAATTTTTTGGTCAATTTTTTTCTTTTAATTACAGCCCTGGCTGGACAAAGGGTGTTGATGAACTAAACAAAGAGTCTGTGTTTAGTTTTTTGCAGAAAAACATTAATAATTTTGCCAAGATAAAGCACTTAAACTATGGCCCTCACAAAGCCTCACTAGATTTTGTTTTTAAAGACCAAACAGAGCGCTATTTTTCTAGGGGAGAACAAAAAACCCTATCTATGGTTTTTTGGTTGACCCAGGTTTCTATGCTTGTCGATAGAGGTATAACTCCAGTTGTTTTGATAGACGATGTTGCCTCTGAGCTTGACAAAGGAAAGACAGAGTTTGTATTAAAGTGTTTGCTTGGTTTGGGCGTTCAAGTGTTTTTAACTGACATTGGAAAAAACACACCAATTATTGAGAAAAAAAACACTAGTTTTTATAAAATAACCCAGGGTGTTATTGAAAAAGTTTAATAACTTTTTTTACATCTATTATTAACCACAGACCGGGCAAAGAAACACACAAACTAAGGCCGACTAAAGCATGCTAAATAGGTCGCCCATGGTATAATTAAATTTTTTTTCTTAACCACTTATGTCGAAAAAATATCAAGCCTCCAATATCAAAGTTTTAAAAGGACTAGACGCTGTAAGAAAACGACCTGGAATGTATATTGGAGACACGGACGATGGCACCGGTCTTCATCATATGGTTTTCGAAGTGGTTGATAATTCAATTGACGAAGCACTAGCGGGACATTGTTCCGAAATCGAGATTGTTATTAATGACGACGACTCAATAACTGTATCAGATGATGGTAGAGGAATACCGGTTGGTATTCATCCAGAGGAAAAGGTTTCGGCAGCTGAGGTTATTATGACAGTTTTGCATGCAGGCGGTAAGTTTGACGACAACTCTTATAAGGTTTCAGGAGGCCTCCATGGTGTTGGTGTTTCAGTTGTAAACGCCCTATCTGAGTACTTACACCTTGTTGTCCACCGCGATGGAAAGATACACGAACAAAGATACGAACTTGGTATTCCCACAAAACCAATAAAAGAAACTGGAAAAACAAAAAAAACAGGCACCATTATTCACTTTAAGCCCAGCAAAACAATATTTTCAGAAATAAAGTTTAAGTATGACACTTTGGCGAACCGACTTAGAGAGTTGGCTTTTTTGAATTCAGGCATTAATATTAAAATACTAGAGCAGGCAACAAACAAGAAAAACAATTTTTCTTACGAGGGAGGAATTGTGGCGTTTGTAGAACACCTTAATAAATCTAAAAACCCCATTCACAATGACATTATTTCAATAAGCACCAAAAAAGATGATATTGATGTTGAGGTTGCTCTTCAGTGGAGCGACTCCTATCAGGAGAGTGTTTATTGTTTTACAAACAACATCCCTCAAAGAGATGGTGGGGCACACTTGGCCGGGCTTAGGGCAGCCCTTACTCGAACGCTTAATAATTTTATAGATTCATCTAGTCTTTCAAAAAAAGAAAAAATAATAATTACTGGCGAAGATACGAGAGAGGGGCTGACGGCAATTTTGTCTATTAAGGTGCCGGACCCGAAATTTTCTTCACAAACAAAAGACAAGCTTGTTTCTTCAGAGGTAAGGGCCCCAGTAGAGTCTTCAGTTAACGAAAAACTTGGAGAGTATTTGCTAGAAAACCCAAGCGAAGCCAAAACCATTATAGGAAAAATACTAGAAGCATCAAGAGCAAGAGACGCGGCAAGAAAGGCTAGAGAGATGACTAGAAGAAAAGGAGCGCTAGATATTGCTGGCCTGCCTGGAAAATTAAGCGACTGTCAAACAAAAGACCCTGCTCTCTCAGAGCTTTTTTTGGTTGAGGGTGATTCTGCAGGGGGGTCAGCAAAACAAGGTAGAGATCGACACACGCAAGCCATCTTGCCCTTAAAAGGAAAAATACTAAACGTTGAAAAGGCGCGCTTTGAAAAGATGCTAACATCACAAGAAATAGGAACATTAATCACTGCTCTTGGTTGTGGAATTGGTAGAGACGAGTACGATATTGAAAAGCTTAGATACCATAAAATTGTTGTTATGACGGATGCTGATGTTGATGGAGCGCACATTAGGACTTTGTTGTTAACATTTTTTTATAGACACCTGCCTGAGATTGTAGAAAGAGGTCATTTGTATATAGCGCAACCCCCTTTATATAAAATAAAAAAAGGAAAACAGGAGCGTTATTTGAAAGACGAAAAAGAAAAAGACGACTATCTTCTCCAAGAGGCAATCAACGAGGCCAGTCTGTTTGTTAATAAAAGCACACCAGCAATAAGTGGGATTGCTCTAGAAAAGCTCGTAACTAAACACTATAAAATAGCCTCAACTATTGAAAAGCTAGGGAATAAGCATAACAAAGGGTTGATAAATGGAATTGTTGGCATGTCAAGGCTAAGCTCGCCAAAGAAAACAAAAGAAGCAACAAAGTGGTGTGGTGATTTACAAAAGAAATTAAACAAAAATGCCCTTATGTCTGAAAAACACAAAGTGGTTCTAAAAAATAAAGAGATACATTACTCACTCGAAGTTTATGGGGTTACAGCTGCAAGCTCAACCCTTGATGAGGCGTTTTTTAACTCAGCAGACTACAAAAGAATCCAGAAATACTCTGACGATGTCGAAAGTATTTTTGGCACAACATCTTATGTTCAAAAAGGACAAAAGGAACTTAAGGTTTTGTGTTTCGCAGAGACGATTGGGTTTCTACTGGCGGAGGCTCAAAAGGGACAGGGGTTTCAGAGGTATAAGGGGTTAGGCGAAATGAACCCTGATCAACTTTGGGAAACCACAATGAATCCTGAAAGCCGCACATTCCTTAAAGTCAAAATAGAAGATGCAATTGCGGCAGACGAGGTTTTTTCAACGCTAATGGGTGACGAGGTAGAGCCTAGAAGAAACTTTATTGAAGACAATGCTCTAAAGGTTGAAAACCTAGATTATTAGCAATTTGTTATAAAATCCAATGAGTTAAATTCAAGCCCTTATGAAAATTATTGGCTAAATCCAAGAGAATTTGTAAGATAATATTAAAATCCCTTAAATTAGAAAGGAAGTTTTATGTCAAAAAATCACCCTGTCGTCGCGATAACAGGCTCTTCTGGAGCGGGCACATCGACAGTAAAAAATGCATTTAACCACATTTTCATAAATGTGGGCGCAAAGCCCTGCATCATAGAGGGAGACAGCTTTCATCGTTATGACAGAAAAGAGATGCAAAAAGTTATGGCTGAAGAAGAGAAAAAGGGAAACAGCTACTTTAGCCATTTCGGCCCCGAAGCAAACCATTTTGGTGAAATAGAAAAAACCTTTAAAAATTATGGAGAAAAAGGAGTTTGTCGACGCCGTTTTTATCTTCATAACAGAGAAGAAGCCAAGCCTTTTGGCCAAAAGGCTGGCGAATTCACTCCCTGGGAAGAGGTTGGCAAAGAAAGCGACCTGCTTTTTTATGAAGGCCTGCATGGGGGGGTAACAGACGGGGCTATTGATGTTGCAAGATATGTAGATTTACTTATTGGGGTAGTTCCTGTAGTAAACCTTGAGTGGATTCAAAAAATACATAGAGATAAGGAAAAAAGAGGATATTCTCAAGAGGCAACAGTTGACACAATACAAAGAAGAATGTGGGATTATATTAACTACATTACACCACAGTTTTCAAAAACAGATATTAATTTTCAGCGTGTTCCGACAGTTGACACCTCTAATCCGTTCATCGCAAGAGATATTCCTACGCTTGATGAAAGCTTTGTTGTTGTAAGATTTAAAGATCATAAGTTTTGTGACTTTTTGTATCTACAAAGCATGATTGAAAGGTCCTTTATGTCGCGTCCAAACACTTTGGTGGTGCCAGGAGGAAAGATGGGCTTTGTTATGGAATTGATTTTAAGAGACCAAATAGAAAAAATGCTCAACCGGTAGGGTTTTTGTTAGCTTGTTACCACATTAACTAGTTTGTTTGGAACGACCACAACATTCTTTATTTTCTTTTCTTTAATATACTTAATGACATTCTCTTCAGCAAGGGCTGCTTGTTCAACAAAATGTTTTTTTGCATCAACAGGAACAGTTATTTTGGCCCTAAGCTTACCGTTTACCTGTACAACAAGCTGAAGCTCATCTTGTGTGAGCGCCCCTTTATCAAACTCAGGCCATTCTTCGTCAGTTATGGCGCCCTTGTTGTTAAGTTCCAACCATAGATGGTGACACAGGTGAGGCGTTATTGGATTAAGCATTTTAAGCATAATTTCAATAGCCTCTTTTTTTATTGCCATTCCATCCTTGGTAGCGTCATGAAATCGAGCAAGAGAGTTGTTTAGCTCCATAAGTGCGGCAATGGCTGTATTGAACGAATATCTTCTGCCAAGATCATCACCAACTTTCTTTAGGGTAAAGTGGGTTTTTGCACGCATTTCTTTTTGTGCTTTGTTAAGTGACGACGGAATAATCCGCTCAAAAGGTTGTTTTTTTGTCTTTGAAATAAAGTCGGCTACAAAGCGAAAAAACTTGTTTATAAAACGATGGGCGCCCTCTATCCCTTTGTCGGACCATTCTAGCGCCTGTGTAGGGGGCGCAGCAAACAAAACGAAAAGGCGCACAGTGTCGGCGCCATACCTGTCAATCATTTTTTGCGGGTCAACTGTATTGCCTTTTGACTTACTCATTTTAGCTCCATCCTTTAAAACCATTCCCTGGGTTAGGAGGTTTGTAAATGGCTCGTCACATGTTATTATTCCTTCGTCTCTTAGTAGTTTGGTAAAAAATCTCGCATATAGTAGGTGCAAGATGGCATGTTCAATTCCGCCAATATACTGATCGACAGGAAGCCAATAGTTTGCTCTATCGTCAAGTATGGCTCTTTTTTGGTCGACACAGGTATAGCGCGCAAAATACCAAGAAGATTCAAAAAAAGTATCAAATGTATCAGTTTCTCTTTCAGCGCTCGATCCACAAGCAGGACAGGTAGTTTGATAAAATTGTGAAGATTTTTTGATTGGAGATCCTACCCCTTCAAAAGCAACGTCTTCTGGAAGAACAACTGGTAGCTCTGTCTCATCGACAGGCACAGAGCCACAGTTAGAGCAGTTTATTATTGGAATCGGACAGCCCCAATATCTTTGTCTGGAAACCCCCCAATCACGAAGACGGTAATTAATTTTTTCTTTTCCAAGGCCTTTTTCAGATAGATGTTTACTGATTGCGTCAAAGGCCTCGGGAAAATCCATTCCATTAAATTGCCCAGAGTTTATGAGCGTCCCTTTTTCAACAAAGGCGCCCTCTGTAATGTCGAGCTTCCCAGTGATTGGAGTAATTACTTCCAAAATGGAAATATTATATTTCTTGGCGAATTCATAATCTCTTTGGTCGTGTGCTGGGACGCTCATAACGGCGCCCGTTCCATAGCCCATTAGAACAAAGTTTGCTATCCAAATTGGAATGTTTTCGCCACTTATGGGGTGTGTACAAAAAAGGCCAGAATGAACACCCCTTTTTTCCATTGTCTCTAATGCCGCTTCGGATGTTTCCATTGTTCTGCATTCTTCAATAAATATCTGTACTGTGGCATTATTCTTGCCGGCCCTAAGAGCCAAAGGGTGTTCGGCCGCAATTGCTAAATAAGTTGCTCCCATAAGGGTGTCTGGGCGCGTGGTAAAAACGCTTATTGGATCCGAGCCTTTGATTGTGAAGTCAATCTCAAGTCCAGTCGATTTGCCAATCCAGTTTTGTTGCATGGTTTTTACCGCACCTGGCCAGCCCTCAAGATCATTTATGTCTTTAAGCAGTTCTTCGGCATAATCAGTAATTTTCATATACCACTGTGAGATTTCTTTTTTTTCAATGAGTGCGCCTGAGCGCCAGCCACGACCGTCCTCAACCTGCTCATTGGCCAAAACGGTTTGATCAACAGGGTCCCAGTTAACCACAGCCTTTTTTTTATAAACAAGATTTTTTTTGAACAGTTGAATAAAGAACCACTGCTCCCAACGATAATATTCAGGATGGCAAGTCGCTAGCTCTCTTGACCAGTCGTAGCCAAAACCCATGGCGATTAATTGTTCTTTCATGTGTTTGATATTCTTGTATGTCCAGGCTGCTGGAGGCACTTTGTTTTGTATCGCAGCGTTTTCTGCAGGAAGACCAAATGCGTCCCAACCAATGGGCTGTAAAACATTTTTCCCGAGCATCTTTTGATATCTAGAAATCACATCCCCAATGCTATAATTGCGAACATGGCCGATATGAAGCTTGCCCGAAGGATAGGGCAGCATTGATAGACAATAAAACTTTTCTTTTGTTTGATCTTCAGCCACACTAAAAGAGCGGTTGTCTGCCCAATATTTTTGTGCTTTTTGTTCAATTTTTTTTATATTTTTCTCGTACTGCATATTAAATTGCTTGATAATATGGTTAATTAAGCTCGAGCTGCCCTACTAAAGATTCCACGCTCGTTATATTGTTTTTTGCAAGATATTTACTAATTCCGGCATTTATTTTTTTACAAGCTAGAGGGTCATAAAATAGAGCAGTCCCAACGCCCACGGCAGTTGCTCCTGCGATAATAAACTCAATTGCGTCACTGGCAGTAACTACGCCTCCCTGGCCAATAATTGGAATGTTATGCTTTTTACTTTCTTGGTAGGCTTGATGAACATTCAATAGGGCAATCGGCTTTATGGCTGGGCCCGAAAGGCCGCCACTATTATTGCCAACAATTGGTCGCCTTGTTTCGGTATCAATCGCCATTCCCATTATGGTGTTTATAACCGCCAATCCATCGCTCCCCGCTTCGATACAGCGCTTAGCGCTATATGCAACGTCTGTTTGGTTTGGGGAAAGCTTTGTGATTAATGGCTTGGTTGTGTTTTTTCTGCAGATGTCAACAACTCTATAGGACATGTCAGGGTCATTTCCAAAAGCAACTCCTCCCTCCTTAACGTTGGGACATGAGATATTAATTTCAATTGCGTCTATATCGGTATCATCAAAGAGCTTCGCAATCTTGCCATACTCTTCAACCGAAGATCCAGAAATATTAACAAAGAATTTTGTTTCGGCTCTGTTTAGTGAGGGCAATATTTGGTTGATTACTTTTGTAGCTCCAGGGTTTTGAAGCCCTATTGCGTTTAGCATTCCAGTTGGGGTTTCTGCAATTCGGTGAGATAGGTTTCCTTGGCGTGGCTCTAGAGTTGTTCCTTTTAAACAAATTGCGCCTGCGTCAGCATTTGAAAATCCTTTAATTCTCGTATATTCTTCTCCAAAGCCAACACAGCCAGACAACAGAACAATTGGAGAGTCTAAAGAGAGATTACACAAACGTGTTTCAAGATTGCTTTTCATGGGAGCCATTATACTTTTATGGAGACTTTATAGCGACCAACTTGGGCTAAAATACTTCTATGGAAGGAGTGTTTATTACCGGTAGCAACACAGGTGTTGGAAAGACAACTATAGCGGTTGAGATTGTGCGCTTTTTGAGCCAAAAGCAAAAGATAAGAGTAAGAAAACCTGTAGAAACTGGCTGTACAGATAGTTTCAACGATAAAGGCCCAAAGGATGCAATTGCTCTTATGGAGGCATGTGCCCATAAAGAGCCTTTAAATATTGTTTGTCCATATTGTTTTGGTCTTGAGGCAAGCGCAGAAAGCGCAAGCAATGCAGCTGGAAAAACCCTACACCTGGAAAGCCTTATAAAGGCGTGTAGAAAAAACACCGAAGGTGGGTTTATGTTGGTGGAGGGGGCGGGAGGCCTGTATTCGCCAATCGCTAAAATGGCGCTTAATTCAGATCTTGCGGTTGGGCTCGGGCTGCCTGTGGTGATTGTTGTAAAGGACGAGCTGGGCGCAATTAGCCAGGCACTGTTGACTATAGCTGCGGCTGAAAAAAATAACTTGGATGTGCTTTGTGTTGTTTTAAATCAAATTAGTAATAATAATCTTGCAAACAAAGAGGCGGTATCTACCTATACTAAGATACCAGTGTTAAGTTTTTCTTTGAGCCAAACCGAAGAGTTTTGTATAGAGTTTGAAGGGCTAGTCAAGAACGGTTAAATTCGGACCTTCAGGCTTGGAAGACGCAGGATTTATTTTATCAAAAAACATTCCTTCACCATTTTCATGAGCATAAATAGCAAGAATAGCGTGACAAGGAACAGAGATTTTTTCTGAATTCCCGCCAAATCTTGCAGTGAAAGAAATTGTATCGTTGGCTATGTTTCTGTCTTTGGCAGCAGTCGAACTAATGTTTAATGTAATTTTTCCGTCTTTAGCATGGCCAGGCGGTATTATAATTCCTGGCTTTTCGCAATCAACCAAAATATAAGGCGTTAGACTGGAGTCTTCCATCCAGTCGCAATAAGCACGAATTAAATAAGGAACGACATTGTTCATTAGGTCTTACTGGCTGAAGTCCTTTTCACAGAATGTAAGGCTTTCTTGAAACCCTTCTTGGTTAAAAAGTCGATCAGCATAAGCGCTGATAGGCTTTGCTTTTTCGCCAAGCGAAATGCCTAGCATATTAAGCCTCCATAGTATTGGCGCAAGGCACGCGTCAATTAATGTCATCGTGTCGCTTTTGAAAAAGGGCTGGTGAGCAAACAAAGGAACAAGCTCTAGCAAGCTCCCATTAAGGGCCTTTCTTGCTGTCTCAGAACTTTTTTTGTCTCCATTCAGTATGGTGCCAGCTAATTCATACCAACAGCCGGGAGACCGTGTAAAGCGATATATCAAAAGTCTTTTTTCAGCTTTTTCTATTGGATCTACAGGCAACAAGGGCGGGAAAGGAAAGCGCTCATCTAAATATTCAATTATTACCTCAAGGTCGTATAAAACCATGCCCCTGTCGAAAAGGGTCGGCAGCGTTTGGCAGGGGTTAAGCTCAATAATCTCTTCGGGAAGGTCGTCAAAGTCAACTTCCAGAACGTCTCTTTCAATTGACTTGTGAGCCATAATAAAACGTACTGCATGAGATTCTAGCTCCTGTGTTGCAGAGTACAAGGTTGTTGAGGCTGGATTAGGTTTTGTTAGCATAATGTTTTCCAAAAATAAAAAACAGCGCCCTTTGTCTTGTGAAGAGGCGCCGTAGAAAAGTCTGATTGTATCAGAGTTTAGTCCCTAGAGCGCCAAACCCCATATTTTACGTCTTTCCAATACTCTTTCTTTAATAAGTATGACAAAATAAAAAGCACTACCAAGAAGGACAAAACCCAAACCCCAAGACTTGTTCGAACAAGTTTTGCAGGTTCGCCAACATAATCTAAGAAGTTAGTAATGTCTCTAACATTTAGGTTAAATTCAGTCTCAGACTGGCTCTCTTTTAGTGACCACAGGGCGTCAGGCATTGAGGCATTAGGCAGCACGCTATTGTTAACTCCAAAAAGCTTGCTTTCGTCTTCGTAAAAGCCTCTTAGATAGCTATAAATCCAATCTGTGCCTTTTGATCTCGCAACAAGGGAAAGGTCTGGCGGGACATTGCCAAACCAGCTAGACGCCCCATCTTCAGGCATTGCCGTTGTTATAGTTTCGCCTACTTTTTCTCCAGCAAACATTAAGTTTTCAGCAACATCTAAATCGCTTAGGCCAAGGTCCTTTGCGATACGGTTGTAGCGCATAAAACTTATTGCGTGGCAGCCAGAACAATAGTTCATAAAAAGTTTCGCTCCGTTTTGCAAAGAGGCTTTGTTAGAGATATCTGTATGAGCCTTGTCTAGGTGTAATTCGCCACTAGCCGCGAAGGCGCCCACAGAAAGAAAAAGAGCAGCAAAGAAAAGTTTAATTTTTGCATATAGCTTCATCGCCTACTCCGTAACTCTTTCAGGAACATCCTTGGTTTTACCAATTGAGGTATACCAAGGCATCAAAATAAAAAAAGCAAAATAAAAGAAAGTACAAATGCGGGCTAATAGGGCGTTAACAGGCGTTACAGGCTGCATCCCAAGCCAGCCTAAAATAACAAAACTAATCACAAAAATTCCAAGCGCCCATTTGAACGGTGAGCTTCTATATCGAATCGATTTAACCGGGCTTCTGTCTAGCCAAGGAAGCGCAGCTAAAATCAATAACGCCGCAAACATTGCTAATACGCCAGGAAACTGAGACCCAAACATTGGGGGAATGGCTCTTAACACAGAATAAAAAGGGGTTAAGTACCACAAAGGCGCAATGTGTTCTGGCGTTTGCAGAGGATTGGCTTCGACAAAGTTCGCATGCTCTAAAAAGTATCCGTTAAGAGCGGGCGCATAAAAAACCACCGAACAAAATATTATAAGAAAGGCAAAAACACCCATTATGTCTTTAACTGTGTAATACGGGTGAAACGGAATCCCGTCTTTTGGAATTCCATCAGCGTCTTTGTTCTTCTTAATTTCTATGCCGTCTGGATTGTTTGATCCAACAGCATGAAGAGCGACGATATGCAAGAACACTAGAACCACAAGGATCAAAGGCAAGGCGACAACGTGTAAAGAGAAAAAGCGATTAAGTGCAGGATCGCCTACTGCATAATCACCCAGTATCCATACTAAAAGGTCCGGCCCAATAACAGGCACGGAGCCAAACAATGAAATGATAACTTGCGCCCCCCAAAAAGACATTTGACCCCATGGCAAAACGTATCCCATGAAGGCTTCAGCCATAAGGGCAATATAGAGCGCCATGCCCAATAGCCAGACAAGCTCTCTAGGCGCCCTATAGGAGCCATACAAGAGGCCTCTATACATGTGAACGTAGATGATGATAAAGAAAGCCGAGGCGCCTGTTGAGTGCAAATAGCGCATAAGCCAGCCCCACTCAACATCACGCATAATATATTCAACAGAGGCAAAGGCGTTAGCAGTGTCAGGCTTAAAATGCATAGTTAGAAAGATGCCCGTTACTAGCTGCATTACTAAAACTAGAATTGCTAGCGAGCCAAAAAAGTACCAAAAGTTAAAGTTTCTCGGCGCATAGTATTTGGCTAAATGCTCATTCCAAGTTTTGGTTAATGGAAACCTTTGGTCTATCCAGCTTTGTTTTTTATTCATATTATTCCTTTATGACGCCACCGGGCTTTCGCCAACACGAATCAAATGTTCTGATACAAAACGATACGGAGGTATGACTAAGTTGGTTGGCGCAGGAACTCCTGCATAAACGCGTCCAGCAAGGTCAAATTTAGACCCATGACAAGGACAGTAAAATCCGCCCTTCCAGCTTTCGCCTCCAAGATCTACAGCTCCAGGCTCAGGACGATAGGTTGGCGAGCATCCTAAATGAGTACAAACACCAACAATTACAGCTATCTCTTCTTTTCCTTCTATAGACCTATAATTAGGTGTTACATATTGGGGCTGCTGGTTTTTTGAGTTTCCTGTTCCTGCAGGATCTGCTAAAGCTTTAATCAAGGCTTCAGACTCTAGGCTTTGTAAGGCCTTGGCATCGCGCTTAAAGATCCAAACAGGCTTTTTTCTCCACAACACTCTGACTAATTGCCCAGCCTCTAGTTTAGATATATCAACATCAACTGGTGCGCCGGCAGCTTTTGCTCGGGCCGAAGGCTTCCAAGTAGACAAAAATGGCCAGGCCACAAAGCCCACTCCAACTGCGCCAACTACGCTTGTTGCTTGAGTAAGAAAGCGCCTTTTTTTTAAATCTATTGCTTGTTCAGACATAAGAGACTTTTTGGATAATTGATATTTTGACAAAAAACCGAGATATTATAAAGTATATGTGTATTAATTAAAAGAAAAAATTGAGGCTAGCATGCTAGGCATCGCTTTTGCCCACTTTAATTACAACGTTTTCTATTGTTGAAAGGCTTTCTATTTGTCTAATTATTTGTAATAACTGGGCGCGCTGCTTATTTGTGCGGAAAGCAATTGAAGAATTTGGAGCTAAAAAAGTTGCCACGTTGTCAGCAACTAGACATAAAACAATGCCCTCAAATTGCTTCGAAAGAAGGGGTCGCAGCTTTTCATTTAGCCTGTTATGTTCTTTTGCTCTAACAAGCAAGCCCCCCAAGCCCCCTTTAGGGTTAAAATTTGCAAGGTTTGTTGTTGATTTGTCTTCCATCTGTGGGAAAATACTCCCGTTTTCTATTATTTTCTAGTTATGAGTATTATAAATAATATTTTGTCAAAGGTTGTTGGCTCACGTTCCGGCCGGCAAATAAAAAAGTATGCGCAGACAGTGTCTAGCATTAATGCGCTTGAAAAAGAAATGCAGGCTCTTAGTGACAATGACCTGAGTGCAAAAACAGCTTTTTTTCGTCAACAGCTTGAACAAGGCGCAACAATAGACAGCATTCTTGTAGAGGCATTTGCTGTAGTAAGGGAGGCGAGCCAAAGAGAGCTTGGCTTGAGGCACTATGATGTGCAGCTTATTGGCGGAATAGTTCTTAATGAAGGCTGTATTTCTGAAATGGCTACTGGAGAAGGAAAGACCTTAGTGGCGACCCTGCCTGCTTACATAAATGCTCTTGCTGGAGAAGGTGTCCACATAGTGACAGTAAATGACTATTTGGCCAAACGCGATGCTGAGTGGATGGGAAAAGTTTTTAATTTTCTAGGCCTAGAAGTTGGTGTTGTTGTTTCTGACATGTCTAGCGAAGAGAAAAAAGCAGCGTACTCATGTGACATAACTTACGCAACTAATAATGAGCTTGGATTTGATTACCTGCGAGACAATATGGCATTTTCGCAAGAACAAAAAACGCAAAACAAACTCAATTATGCCATTGTTGACGAGGTTGACTCCATATTGATTGATGAAGCAAGAACTCCGCTGGTTATTTCTGGCCCTGCAGACGACCATTCCCAGGCTTATCACGCAATTAACAAGATGGTTTCGCATTTTTCTCTTCAGGTTGAGTCGGGAGCAGGAAAAGAGGTCGTTGTGGAAAAGCCAGGAGATTACACTCTTGACGAAAAGCACAAGCAGGTTTTTCTTACGGATGACGGCCATATGAAAGCAGAAGACATGTTAATCCAGGCCGGCGTATTAACAGAAGGGACAAGTTTATACGACCCTAGCAACATTGTCTTGCTGCAACATATGATATCTGCATTGCGGGCCCATGTTTTGTTTCATGTAAATGTCGACTACATTGTAAAAGACGACGAAGTGGTCATAGTTGACGAATTTACAGGCAGAACAATGCCTGGAAGGAGATGGGCAGAGGGGCTTCATCAAGCTATTGAGGCCAAAGAGGGGGTTAGTGTGAAAAAGGAGAACCAAACCGTAGCCTCAATTACATATCAGAACTACTTCAGGCTTTATAGAAAACTCTCTGGCATGACAGGCACAGCAGAAACAGAGGCGGAAGAGCTATATGATATATATGGGCTGGGAGTAGTTGTTGTGCCCCCAAATGCCAAATCTTGTCGTGCAGATATGTCAGACTTAATTTATGGCACAATTAGCGAAAAATATGAAGCAATTGTTGCCGACGTTAAGTCCTGCCAAAAAACCCTACAGCCGGTTTTAATTGGTACAAGCAGTATCGAAAGCTCAGAGGCGATTTCGTTGTTGCTCAAAAGAAACAAAATAAAACACGAGGTTTTAAACGCAAAACAACACCAAAGAGAAGCAGAAATAATTGCAAATGCTGGCGTTCCTGGAGCGGTTACTATCGCCACCAATATGGCTGGCAGGGGAACCGACATTGTTTTAGGAGGAAGACCAGCAGAAACAATGAACGAAAAAGATAAAGAGGCTTGGCAAGATAGGCACGAAAAAGTTATTGGCGCAGGAGGGCTTCATATAATTGGAACAGAAAGAAACGAATCGCGCAGAGTTGACAACCAGCTAAGGGGGCGATCTGGTCGACAAGGCGATGTTGGCTCAACACGTTTTTATTTGTCTCTAGAAGACAGCTTAATGAAAATATTTGCTTCAGAAAAAACCGCCAATATGATGAAAAAGCTTGGTATGAAAGAAGGCGAGGCGCTAGAGCATAGTTGGCTTAATAGGACAATTGAAAATGCACAAAGAAAAGTAGAGGGCATGCACTACGATGCCCGTAAACATTTGCTTGAGTACGACGATGTTGCAAACGACCAGCGCAAAGTTATATACCAGCTTCGTGATGAATTGACAGGAAGCGAAGACGTTAAAGAGAGATACAGCGCAACAAGAGAGAAAGTCATAAGAGAGGCGTTTTATGAGCACATTACGCCAGAAAAGCTTGAAGAAGACTGGGATGTTGCAGGGCTTCAAAGCGTTTTAAAGGCAGAATATGGGCTGGAAATGTCTCTTCAAAAAATCATAGAAGAAGGGCTTGATATTGACCAGCTATTGGGTGCTGTGCTTGAAGCCTTGATAAAGGCTCATGACTTAAAAGAAGCGACTGTTGGAAGTGAAACAATGCGCACTTTTGAAAAGGCTGTGATGCTCAGGGCTCTAGATCATTTTTGGAAGGACCATTTGGCCGTCATGGACCATTTAAGGCAGAGCGTAAATCTTCGTGGCTATGCTCACAAAAACCCTGTGCAAGAGTTTAAAAGAGAGTCCTTTACAATGTTTGCTTTGTTGCTCGAAACTATTGATAGAGAAATGGTAAAAGCGCTGTGTAGTGTCAACATAGATAAAAAAATAGAGCCGACTGACTCTAGCACCAATGAAAATCAGACACCAGTCTTGTCTGCAAACCCACCAAAAAGCCCTACAGGGTCAAAGCCAGCAGAAATGCCTAAAAAGATAAAAAAGATAGGCAGAAACGACCCCTGTCCTTGTGGTTCAGGAAAAAAATATAAATTTTGTCATGGCTAAACAAAAAGTTGCTTTTGTTTGGGCGTGCTTTAAAATAAATTTACTCTAATGAAAACTATAACTCTAATTAAGCCTGACGACTGGCACCTGCATTTACGTAGCGGACGTGAAATGCGTTCAGTTGTTGGAATGAGCGCTAGGCAAGTTTGCAGAGCAGTAGTTATGCCTAACCTCACTCCACCCATAAAAACGACTAAACAGGCTTTGACTTATCGAGCTGAAATCATGGGCGCTCTAGAGCAAGGTGTTGATTTTGAGCCTCTCATGACTTTGTATTTGACAGACAAAACTAGCGTTAAGGATATAGAGCTCGCTGCAAAAGAGAAAAGCGTCATTGCAGTCAAGCTTTACCCTGCTGGAGCAACAACCAACTCAAGAGGGGGAGTTACAAAAATCGAAAAAATTTATCCGATTCTCGAAGCCATGCAAAGACTTGATATGCCATTGTTAGTGCACGGCGAGGTGACAGATTCAACTGTAGATATTTTTGACCGCGAGGCTACTTTTATTGACGATATTCTAGATGGTGTTGTTCGTAGTTTTCCATCGCTAAGAATAGTGTTAGAGCACATTACAACAAAGGCTGCAGTTGACTTTATACTAGAATCTAGTGAACGCCTTGCGGCAACCATAACTCCGCATCACTTACTATCCAATAGAAACGACATGCTTGCTGGCGGCATTAAGCCACATTACTACTGCCTGCCTGTTTTGAAAAGAAAAGCCCCCGACCAAGAGGCGCTGCTTGATGCGGCAACCTCGGGGAACCCAAAGTTTTTTTTGGGAACAGACTCGGCTCCCCACAGCAAGCATGAAAAAGAATCTGCCTGTGGGTGCGCAGGAATATTTAGTGCTTACGCTGCAATTGAACTCTATGCGACAGCTTTTGAGAGCCAAGGAGCAATAGATAAATTAGAGGGGTTTTCCTCTATTCATGGCCCAGACTTTTATAGCCTCCCGCATAACAAGGACACAATTACGCTAGAAAAAAAGACTTGGAAGACGCCAGATTATTTTGAATTTGGAGGCTCAGAAGTTGTTCCTTTTCTTGCCGGAACAGTTCTTAGCTGGAAGCTTGTTTAAAACTATTTGGCTTTAAAATAGCGTCTTGCATTATTGGCGTCCTGCTCAATTTGGTGTTTCAACTGCTCAAAGGAGTCAAATTTTTTCTCTTCTCTTATACGATGTTCAAATAATACCGTCGCATGCTCTCCATATACGCTTTTGTCAAAGTCAAAAATATGCACTTCAAGCAATGTTTTTTCGCCTGCCACGGTCGGCCTTTTTCCAACATTACAAACGCCTTGATAAGCGCTTTGATTGATTTCTACTGACACAGCAAAAACCCCTAGTACCGGACTTAACCTTCTCCTAATTGAAACATTAATAGTCGGAAAGCCAATCGTTCTGCCTCTCTTGTCTCCATGCAATATGCGCCCACTTATTGCAAAGGGCCTGCCAAGAAGCTGTTTGGCCACACCAAACTCGCCCTGCCTTAAAAGCCGTCTAATTTCAGAGCTACTAACTTGTTGGTCGTTAATGGCAACACGGCTAACTTTTTTTACAATAAAGCTGTTATTTTTTGCCATACTTTCTAGCAACTGATAGTCTCCCATTCGATCTTTTCCAAAGCGAAAGTCGTCCCCAACAAAGCAATACTGCATCTTCAGTTTTTTCAACAAAACATCCTCTATAAAAGATTGCGCGCTTATTTGTGAGAAAGGCTTGTTGAAAC
This sequence comes from uncultured Piscirickettsiaceae bacterium, assembly GCA_964606585.1. Lineage (GTDB taxonomy): Bacteria > Pseudomonadota > Gammaproteobacteria > PS1 > Pseudothioglobaceae > Pseudothioglobus. The sequence goes on along the minus strand of CAZSHL010000001.1, from coordinate 22,089 downwards.
GAATTAATAGGTGTTTTTCTACACCTAAAGACTTCAAAAAAAGATGCTTGTCTCTAAAACTACTTAGTCGAGCCTTGGGTCGGCCAAAAAACGATTCAGGTGTTACAGAAAAAGAAATAACCATTGACGGAAGGCCAAGCTCTTTGCTTTTCACTACAAGACTATTGATGATTTTTTGGTGGCCCTCATGGATTCCATCAAAATTGCCAATTGTCAAGACACAGCCGAGCTGTTTTTGGAGATTATGAAGGCCACGAATTAATTGCATGAGGCTATTTTACGCAATGCTTTAAATGTTGGTAAATTAATCAAGATAAGAGATTAATTTTTTTACTGGAGAAGGAAGTGCGAGTTTGTCTGCGCTGGGGTTGAAGTAGCCTCTCTGTTTACCTGGAGAGCTCACAATTACAGGCCTGATCCATAAGTGATAATGAGTAAAACTATGTTTAAATGGCTTAAGCCGTCTTAGAACGTGAGCTTTAATGTTGTGTTTATTTATTGCCTTAATGATGTCAGCCTTGGTGTCTTTGCACTCTTCTAGGCTCCAAAGTCCTCCCCAAATCCCAGAGGGAGGTTTTTTAACAAAAAAAACATCTCCTTTTTCGTTTCTATACAAAAGCATTGCCACCTTTTTTTCGGGTCGCGCCTTTGTTTTTCTTGGAGTAGGAAACTTTTTTTGTTGACTAAAAAGGTTTGATTCGCAGTTTTTTGCAATGGGGCATTCATGGCAAACAGGGTTGCTATGCTTACATATTGTAGCGCCTAGGTCCATAATAGCTTGAGTGTAGTTAGCATTATGTTTTGCTGGCGTGTGCTTTTTGGCAAGCGCCCAAAGTTTTTTTTGTGTCTGGCTGTCGCCTTGTCGGCCGCTAACGCGATGATATCTGCTTAGGACCCGCTTGACGTTGCCATCAAGAATCGCATGTGGCTGGTTAAAGGCTAATGACAAGATTGCTCCTGCGGTAGACTGTCCAATACCAGGAAGAGCTATAAGGTCTTCGTAACTGTCCGGAACCAAGCCGTCATGTTTAGAGACAATGGTTTTTGCGCTCTGCAACAAGTTTCTTGCACGACTATAATAACCCAGCCCAGCCCAAACCGACAGAACATCGTCTTCATTTGCTGAGGAAAGATTTTCTATGCTTGGAAACAATTCAATAAAAATTTTAAAATAAGGAATAACCGAGCTTACTTGAGTTTGTTGTAACATGATCTCAGACACCCAAACATGGTAAGGGTTTGGGGGTAAAGACTGCCAAGGAAGGTTTTTTCTGCCATTTTTTCTAGACCAAGATATAAGGCCTTTGGCCAGCCTTGTCACTAGGTTAAGCCAAGCGGATTGTCTGGGTCAATGCCTCTCATAAACGGCTTATTTATTTTTTCATTGGTAATTTGATATACACAGCCAACCCAGTTGTTAATGATAGCGTTTGCACTATCATGCCATGTGTTGTCTAAGCTTCTTGCAATAAGCTCTTCAGGAAAGTCTTCCTCTGTTAGCTCGCCAGATGCGAGCCTTGTTTGGTATTCGTCCAATATCGCTTTGTTTTGTATTGATAGGTAGTTTGTTGGCATTGGCGGATAGTCTGTTTCTTTGTTTTGGCTATATAGGAAAACCTCTCTTTTGTACTCTTTAAGGAGGCTTATGGTGTCATATTCTGGGTGGCCTTGAAAAAACACCAGTCTAAATAAATCAGGGCTTACGGCGAGGTGAACGCCGATTTCGCTCTTAGCCAGAACTTTGGCGCCCGCGGTAACGAATTGTGATTCGGAAATTTCATTGAATCTAGAGTGAGGAATGTCGAAACGAGTATTTACGCCAGCAACTAGAGGGTGCTCCTTGTCGGTTACTTGATGAGGAAAAACGCCCCAATGCTTTTTTCCGACTGGTTGGCGTTTCTGTCCGTACCTAAATTCCATTACGGCGTGCGTTGCTAGGCATGAGCAAAGAGTCGAAGTAACGTTTTCGTAGGACCAGTCTACAACCTCTTTAAGCTGCTCATAAAAAGAAGCTCTCTTTAGGTCTGGATGAGAAACATTTGCTCCTGAGATTATTAATGCGTCCAGCCCTTGGGTTTTGATTTGGTCAAAAGTCTTATAGTACTTATTTAGGTGCTCGGCCCCCTTTTTGTCTCTTTTAATGCTAGAAATAGAAAAAGGATGTACATAAAATTGAGCAACTTCGTTTGAATGACCAATTAGTCGAAAGAACTGGCGTTCGGTGGCCTCAAGCGCGGCATCAGGCATCATGTTTAAAAGCCCTATATGAAGCTCACGTATATCTTGATGTTCAGCCCTATTTTTTGAAAGTACCGTTTCTCCTTGTTGCTTTAGGCGGTCAAAAGAAGGAAGGTTGGAGTGTGCGATTAATGGCATATTAGTCCAGCGCCTCACATATTAGGTTAACAACTTCGCCTCCGACTTTACAACTATATAGGTCGTCACTGTTAATAGTGTATCCATATTGGTCAGCTAAATCTTGGTATTTTGTCTGGCGATTTTCTATCAGCCTAGGAAAGGCCCAGCGGACAAATTCATCAGGACTTATTTGTGCAACATAAGACAGCTTTTTTTCTTTTAGATAGCTATCAAGGGAAGACTGAAAAAAGTCAGGATGATAATAAACCGGTTTAGGACTCTTGCCGGCACGATCTACAAGCGCTTTTTCGGTGGACTCGCTCGCTTTAATGTATAGGATTAGAGTGTTCTTGGATAAAGTCTCATAAAGCGCCTTGCTTTCGAGTTCGCACAGACTTCCGCCAGCGTCGTTGATAAAGTGCTGATAGCCTGCCTTTTGTGAGCTCTCAATAAAATGAGGCACATCGTGCATGGCTTTAATTTCTGCCTCTAAAAAGAGTGCTTGTCTTCGCACAAACTCAGTAATAGGCAGGCCTCCTTCTTCAGGGTTTCCGACCTTTCCGAGAAATGCAGAAATGGGCTCCAGGTTGTCAAAAGTGACTTGACTGTTAACGCTAATTGAGTTGTTTTTTAATAAACCAAAAAGCCAAGGATCCTGCTTCATTTTGTAGGATATATTGTCAATTATTTCTTTGTGCAAGTGAGAGGTTCCAATTCGAAAGTCGCCCGAAAAATGAAACCAGCTTCCTTCACTGCTTAACAGTTTTGAGAGGTGAGTTTTACCCACCCCTGACATGCCAAGCAAGGTCAGTCGCTTGTTTCTCTCTCTTTTAAATTGGTCGGCAGTCAGTTTCATAAAACCCCATCTTCCTTAAACATGCTTCGAATGCCTCGAATGCCTTGACGTATTCTTTGTTCGTTTTCAATTAAACAAATGCGTACATAGTTATCGCCATAATTTCCAAACCCTATTCCTGGTGACACTCCAACTTTTGCTCTGTTAATCAATTCTTTGCTAAACTCTAAAGATCCCATTTCTTCATAAAACTTTGGAATCTTTGCCCAAACAAACATTGTTGCCCTTGGTGGAACAACTTTCCACCCAATGCTCGCAAGGCCTGAACAAAGCACGTCACGCCGAGACTGATAAATCAGGCGAATATTTTCAACGCAGTTTTGGCTTGACTCTAAAGCCTCAATTGCTGCGACTTGAATAGGGGTAAATATACCATAGTCAAGATAGGATTTAATTTTTGCAAGAGCAGCAACAAGCGTTGGGTTCCCAACCATAAAGCCAACTCTCCAGCCCGGCATATTATAGCTCTTGGACATTGAAAAAAACTCTACGGCAACCTTCTTTGCTCCTTTTACCTGCATAATGCTTGGCGCCTTATATCCATCATAAACAATATCTGCATAGGCCAAGTCCTGAATTACCCAAATTTGATGAGCCTTGGCAATGTTAATAATACGCTCAAAAAATTCTAATTCAACACACTCTGAGGTTGGGTTAGAAGGATAATTGAGAACCAAAGCCTTAGGCTTTGGCCAGCTGTCGGTTATGGCTTTTTCTAGTTCGGCAAAAAAGTCATGTTCTGGTCCACAAGGGATTCTGCGTATATCCGCCCCTGCAATAACAAAACCGTATGGGTGAATTGGGTAGGCTGGGCTTGGCACCAAAACCGTGTCGCCTTTTCCAACTATGGCTTGTGCAAGGTTGGCAAGCCCCTCTTTTGAGCCCAAAGTAACTATTGCTTCGCTCTCAGGGTCGATATCAACATCGTATCGATCCTTGTACCAGTTTGAAATTGCTCTTCGCAGGCGAGGTATTCCCCTAGACATTGAGTATCGATGGGTGTCTTTTCTTTGCGCAACCTCCACTAGCTTGTCAACAATATGTTCAGGAGTAGGCTGGTCGGGATTTCCCATGCCAAAATCAATAATGTCCTCTCCCTTAGCTCGTGCCTGCGCTTTTAGTTCATTGGTAATAGAAAAAACGTAAGTCGGCAGCCGCTCAATTCTTGAAAAGTTTATGTTCATCTCAGTCGTGCCTTAAAAAATTTAGTGACGTTTAAGCCGAGACTGTCAAGTGGTAGGAGCTAAATTTTCTTATATTAAGCACACCACAATCAAGCAACAGGTACTGTCCTTTAATGCCATTTAAAATGCCAGCAATATCTGGCGTTTTATCAAAGTTTAGGGAGACAATCTTGGCCGGGTATTTTATCACAGGGTAGTCAATGTTGACGATATCGTTATACAAAGGCTTTGCTTCAAGTTCGTCTATCAGAGTAGGAATTTTTTCTAGAAGAGTCTGTTTAGTAGTAACAAGGTCAGCTGCATCGACTTCGTTCGATAACATTTTCCGCCAATTAGTCCTGTCAGAAATGGTCTCTTTAAGGGCTTTTTCAATAAGCCCAGAGTCCAACCTTGTTTTTGTCTCAAGAATGGGCAGTGCGCTTGAAGCACCTTGATCAATCCAACGACTAGGGATGTTTGTTTTACGAGTAATGCCAACTTTTGCGCCTGAAGTGTTTGCAATATAAACTATGTGCGGAGCAAAGCAGTTTGTCTCACCCCAATCTGGCTCTCGACAGGTGCCATGATGGTAGTGACAAGTTTCTGGCCTCATGATGCATAGATCACAACGAGCGAGAGTGCTTGAACAAGGCCAGCAGTAGCCTTGAGAGTAGCTTTTTTTGGTTGTTTTGCCACAAAAAGAACATCTTATTTCCTGATTAAATTGAAGTCTTATCGGCTTGCCAATAAGGGCGTTAATGTCTAACTTCTGTTCATCAAAAGAAAGCTCGTAGCAGGCAACTCCAGAGACCAAACGAGCGTTCATTTTGTTGATATGTCCGCTTAACTGCATAATAGCCTCTTAACCTCTTCGTACTTTTTTGAGGTTTTAGACAATATATCCTCAGGCAGCGTTGGAGGGGGAGAGATCTTGTCCCAGCTAAGCGTTTCAAGATAGTCTCTTACGATTTGCTTGTCATAGCTTTTTGGGCTAGCTCCTGCTCTATATTCCTTTTCAGCCCAAAATCTTGAAGAGTCGGGAGTTAAAACCTCGTCCATCAAAGTGAGCTGGTTGTTGGCATCTAGTCCAAACTCAAACTTAGTATCAGCAATAATAATGCCTCGACTAATTGCATGCTCGAATGCAAACTTATAAATTTCCAGGCTTCTTTCTTTAACTTCGACAGCAAGCCCTTCTCCAAGTAGCTCCTTTGTATCTGATAGAGATATGTTAGTATCGTGCTCTCCAGCAGGAGCTTTTGAGGAGGGGGTGTATAGAGGTCTTTCTAATTTTTGTGCGAGCTTAAGCCCTGTGGGCAAAGGGATATTGCATAGCGACCCTAAAGTCACGTACTCTTTCCAGCCAGACCCAATAAGGTAGCCTCTTACTACAGCTTCAATAGGTAAAGGCTTTAGTTTTTTTACCACTATAGCCCTGCCTTTGAGCTGCTCGGCCTCCTTTTTGCTAAGTACCTCTTCAAGCGAAACTTTTGTTAAGTGGTTGGGAACAATGTGCTCCGTTTTATTAAACCAATAGTTTGCTACAGAAGTAAGAATTTTGCCTTTTTCAAGAATGGGCTGGTTAAAGACAACATCAAAGGCAGAAAGCCTGTCGGTTGCCACTATGAGCATCATTTCCTCATTAATATCAAAAATGTCCCTAACCTTTCCGCTATGAAGAAGAGGCAGGCTAAGTTGTGTTTGTAAAAGCGGCTCCATAAGATTTATTAACCCACATTAAAGCTATCATTTTAATCGATTGTTTTTCTCTAAGTCGGTCTGTTGGCGACAAAGCGCTGGATTTTATATGTTTAGTTCAGCTAAGATATTTTTTGCATGCTTTACAAATTCAGCCATTGACTCTTGGGGCACCTGTAGCTGTTTAGGAGGGCTGTATTTCTCGGGATCCTTATGCACGCCGTCTAGCCGGATTTCATAGTGCAGGTGTGGCCCCGTTGACATTCCTGAGCTGCCAACATAACCGATAGTTTGACCTTTCGAAACTCTGTGGCTAGACTTTAGTCCCTTGGCAAATCGAGACAAGTGCGCATACACAGTTGTTAGGTGGGCGCCATGATTAATATATACCACGTTGCCAAAGCCACTCAAAACTGCGACATGCTTGACAATCCCCTTTGCTGGGGCATATACTTTTCGCCCAGTCGGAGCAGCAAAGTCTGTGCCGCGATGAGCTCTCCATACTTTTTTTACTGGATGATATCGTCTTTTTTGGTAGCCTGAACTGATTCGGTCATATTTTAGTGGTGCAAAATAAAAACTGTCGTTTAGGGTCTTTCCATTAATTTGGTAGTAGTTGGTTTTTCCTTTTGAGTCTTTATATGCAAACAATGAAATTGTCCTTCTTTTTCCAGCATAAATCATTGCGGTTGGAATGTCAGAGCCATTCCAGGCAAGTATAAATTTGTCTCCCTTGCTCAGGTCGCGACTAAAGTCTAACTCCCATGAAAAATTTTCTACGATAAGCTTTCTTATTTCTGCCTCAATCCCAGCCTCTTTTGCGTCATAGTTAAGAGATTTGGTAATGGTAATTGTTGAGCGTGTGATGTCAGAAGTGGGCTGGATATTGACAACTAAAAAACGAAACTCTCCATCGCTATAGTTAATAATCATGGGGCTTTCATATACAGGTCTGTAAATGATACTCTTAAGGCTATGATCGTTATTCAGGGTTATTTTGAACTTGTCCCCTGGGTAAATATTGTTAAGCCTTTTGGCACGACCGTCTGCCGCCATCATTTTATTTAGTAGTTCTCTAGAAAGGCCCGTTTTAAAGAAAAACTTATAAAATACATCACCCCTTGTAGTCTCAAAGTGAAATTCATGTTGGTTATGCGCGTCTACAGGTAACGCAATAGCTATAATAGCTAGAACTATAAGCTTGCAAACAAAAAGCCTGAATTTTTTAAATACTGGAATCAATGATTGATTTTGCTATTTGCCGAGAAATTCGGTCATTTTCCACAATTCCCGAGAGCGAGTCAAGTTCACTAGTCGGTGCTTTAACAAGGGTCTTTTCTATAATTTTTGCTATATCCAAAAATCCCACTTTCCCACTAAGGAAAGATGCTACCGCAACCTCATTAGCGGCGTTTAATGTGCCAGGCAAACTCTTACCTATTTTAAGCGCCTCATAGGCAAGCTTTAAGCATGGAAAAGACTTGAAGTTTGGAGGGAAAAACTCAAGTGGTTTTTGTTTTGTAAGATCTAGAGTCTGTACTCCTGACAAATGACGCTCAGGATAGGACAACGCATAAGATATAGCCGCCCTCATGTCGGGTAGGCCAAGCTGAGCAATGGTGCTGCCGTCGTCAAAACAAACAAGCGAATGAACAACGCTCTGTGGGTGAACAACAACCTCAATTTTTGAGCGAGAAAGAGAAAATAAAAAATGCGCTTCAATAATCTCCAGCCCTTTGTTCATCATAGTAGCCGAGTCTACCGATATTTTTCTTCCCATTTTCCAGTTAGGGTGTTTGCATGCCTGTTCTGGCGTAACGCTAGCAAGCTTCGAAGGCGGAAAATCAAGAAAGGGGCCTCCTGATGCAGTCAATTGGATTTTTTTGAGTCCGCTAGAACCTCCTTGTAGGCATTGAAATATCGCGCTATGCTCAGAGTCTACTGGTATTATTTCCGCGCCTGCGTCTTGGGATGTCTTCATTAACAGGCTTCCGGCAAGCACGAGAGACTCTTTGTTTGCCAGCATAACTCTTTTGCCAGAATTTGCTGCCGCTAAGACGGACTCCAGTCCTGCGCTTCCAACAATGCCAGCCATGACATAGTCAGTCTGCTTGTGCTCAGAGATTTGTACAAGCGCTTGATCTCCAGATAAAACAATAACCTCAGAAGTCACTCTCTTACTTAGCTCTTTAGCAGCCTCTGGCTCAACCATAACAGCATAAGCAGGATTATGAGTCTCACAAAGTTTGAGCATTAGTTCCCAGTTAGAGTTTGCGCTTATGGCAAAAATTTTAAATTTTTCCGGATGAAGGGAAGCGACATCTAGTGTGTTTAGGCCAATGGAGCCTGTTGCGCCCAATATAGTAATGTTTTTCATAGCAGCGCGCCAAAATAAATCAGGCAAAATACTGGCGCTGCAGACGTGAGACTGTCTATTCTGTCAAGAAAGCCACCGTGCCCTGGCAGCAAAGCCCCACTATCTTTAACCTTTGCAATCCTTTTATGAATGCTTTCAAATAGGTCGCCAATAACTGACGTTATTGAAACAGCTACTGACAAAGCTAGATATGCGAGGTATTGGGCAACTCCAGAAGTCTCTGTAAAAAATGTCAAATAGCAATACATAATTACCATAGAGGAAATAATCCCGCCAAGAAGACCCTCTATTGTTTTGCCGGGGCTAACTTGAGGGCAAAGTTTTTTTGTGCCAAAAAACTTTCCTACAATATAGGCTCCAGTATCTGCGCCCCAAACAATAACGAATAGCAATAAGACTAGATGGGCGTTGTCTTTTTGTAATGCTGTCAAGGCCAAAAACATAGGCGCTAGCATAAATAGGCCGTTAAGAGCTTTGGTAATCCTGCTGCCATGCCAGACATTAACTAGCCTTGGATAGTAAAAGATCCAGTAGGCATTTAAAAGCCACCAGCAAGAGGAAAAAACTATGATTGGCATGAACCAAGAATCAACACTTGAAATAATAAATGAAAGAAAAACCAATACACAAATCGAGAGCGCTTTGGTTAGAGGCTTTATTATATTGATCAGATTGCAAAGCTCCCATGCAGCAAAAGATGTTACAAGAGCCAAGACGATAGAAAAAAGCTGAGGGTTCAGAAATAATGTGCCCAGTACCACAATTGGCACTAAAATCGCAGCCGTAATAATTCGTTTAGTAAGCACTATTGCTTATCCTTACGAGCCCCGTAACGGCGCTCACGCAAATGAAAATTTTCAATCGCTAGATCTAGCTCTTTCGTGTCAAAATCAGGCCACATTGTGTTACAAAAGTAAAGCTCACTATAAGCAATATCCCAGAGCAGAAAATTGCTCAGCCTAATCTCACCGCTAGTGCGAATGAGCAAGTCAACAGGCGGGTATTTAGCTAAGGAAGTATGCTTTTTGAATTCCTTGTGGTCAATTTCGTGTGGCTTCAGTTTTTCATTAATAGACTTGTGCACAATTTTTTTTGCAGCTTCCAAAATGTCCCATTGGCCACTATAGTTAGCTGCAATAACAAGGGTAAGTCCTGTGTTTTTTGCTAGGTCTTGTTGTGCCTGATAGGCGAGTTTTTTGGTTTTTTCTGGAAATATAGAGAGGTCTCCAATAATAACTAGGCGAATATTGTTTTTGTTAAGCTTTTGAGTTTCGTTTGTAAGAACTGTAAGAAACAAATCAAACAGAAGAGAAACCTCTTTTTTTGGTCGGTGCTTGTTTTCAGAGCTAAACGCAAAAAGGGTTAGAGTTTCGACCCCTATCTTGGCGCAGTACTTAACTGTGCTACGAACGCTTTTTACTCCCGCTTTATGTCCGCTTGTTCTAGGCAGTCCTCGTGAATGAGCCCAACGACCGTTGCCATCCATGATAATGGCAATATGCTTAGGGGCGGGTTGCTTCATTGTTGGTGCTTCATTTGCTTCAGTCATAGAGCGCAATTATACCTATAAGACATACAGAGGCCTTTTACAAAAAAAATAAGCAATAACTGTAAAAAAAGACCCTGACAAAAAAGCAAAAAGCTTCAGTTTGTATTTAATACTGTAAAATTATATGTCATGAGTTTAGCAAAGCGCATTATCCCTTGCCTTGACGTTCAAGATGGCCGAGTCGTCAAGGGCGTTCAGTTTGTTGACATTAAGGATGCGGGCGACCCGATTGAGGTGGCCAAGAGATATGACGTCGAGGGGGCAGACGAGATTACTTTTCTTGACATTACAGCCTCACATGAAGGGCGTGACACGACCGCTTATATGGTTGAGAAAATAGCAGAGCAAGTCTTCATTCCTTTAACTGTGGGGGGAGGGATAAGAAAGACAGAGGACGTTCTTGCAATGTTAAATGCTGGCGCAGATAAGGTTGCGATCAACTCTGCAGCCGTCTTGAACCAGGGTCTCATAAACGAACTTAGCGAACGTTTTGGCTCACAATGTATCGTTATTGCAATTGACGCTAAGCGTGTCTCCGGCTCTCCAGCAAAATGGGAGGTCTTTACGCATGGTGGTCGCAAGCCAACCGGGATTGGCGCTATTGAGTGGGCAAAAAAAATGACCCAAGGCGACTTTGGAGCGGGAGAGGTTTTGCTTACTTCGATGGATAGAGACGGCACAAAAGACGGGTTTGATATTGAGCTGACAAGAGCCGTTTCAGATGCAGTTAATGTTCCTGTTATTGCCTCTGGAGGGGTAGGAAAATTATCACACCTTGCCGAAGGCGTTCTTGAGGGAGGGGCGGACGCTGTACTAGCGGCAAGCATTTTTCATTTTGGTGAATATTCCGTTTTTGAGGCCAAAAAAGAAATGCAAGCAAATGGAATTGAGGTTAGGCTTTAAAGCGGTTTGAGTTTTTTTCACCAACAGCGTATGATTACGCACTTTTGATTCAAATAAAGACGATGACAGCAAAAAGAGAATTGTGGATTTTATTGACAATGTTTATATTGCCAATTGCCCTAGGCACGTTGTTTTATTTTCTAAACCCAAAGTACTTTAGCGAGAACACAGTCAACTATGGTGAACTGGTACAGCCGATAATAGTGACACAAAAGGAAGACTTTGTTATTGATGATGATGGTTCCTTTGAGGGTCTTTGGACGCTTGCTTATGTTGCCGATAAATGTGAAATCCTTTGCAGTAAGGCGGTCGAAGATATGAACACTATTCGTGTCTTGATGAACGATGAAATGCGTCGCATCCAAACAGCTGTTGCCTTGCCTAATGGTTCAAGAGCGATAAATTTAAATGACAAGGCGCTAAGTGTTTTTATTGCTAACTTTGCTCTTTTCCAGCGCCTAAACTCGTTCGGGAAAGAATCTATATTCTTGATTGATCCGATTGGAAATATCATGATGCATTATGAAGCAGAAGGTATTGACATAAAGCGAGCAATAAAAGACCTTAAGCGATTGCTAAAATATTCCAGGATAGGCTAGTGAATGACCTGCCCTCAATTAAAAGGCTCTTAGAACTTTGTAAGTTAAAGGTTGTATATCTTATTTTATTAACCGCCATAGTGGGAATGTTGTTGGCGGTGCCATACTTTCCTAGTATGGCATTAATTGTTTTTGCCTCGATAGGCATAGGGCTGTCAGCTATGTCGGCAGCTGTATTTAACCATATCGTTGATGAAAAGATTGACATTAAAATGGCCAGAACCAGTCGTCGGCCATTGCCGCAGAGAAAGGTGAGTAGATCACAGGCCTTAGTTTGGGGTCTTTTCCTGGGAGTTTTAGGCATAGGTATATTGTTTCTTTTTGTTAACACATTGACAGCGACGCTCACATTTTTATCTCTTATCGGATACGCTGTTTTTTATACTATGTATTTAAAAAGAGCCACACCACAAAATATAGTTATTGGTGGCGCTGCTGGGGCTGCACCACCTGTTCTTGGTTGGACTGCGGTCGCTGGAACCCAAGGAATTGAATATTCGTTGTTGTTGTTTTTAATTGTTTTTATTTGGACCCCTCCTCACTTTTGGGCTTTGGCGATTCATAGACATGAGGAGTATAAGAAGGCAGAAGTGCCGATGCTTCCAGTAACACACGGCATCGAGTTTACCAAGTTTCAAATACTTCTCTATACCGTGCTTTTATTTGTAGTTACGTTGTTGCCGTATCTTACTGGCATGAGTGGCATAATCTATCTAATAACGGCAGTCATACTAGGAGTAATTTTTTTGGTATATGCAATTAAGATTTGTCTTGAGCCAGAGAACCCCAAGATCGCCTTTAAGACCTTTTTATATTCCGTTAACTATCTGATGGTTTTGTTTGTATCGTTATTAGTGGACCATTATCTATTAATGCCTTTTGGAATGGCGTTATAGTCATGAAGCAATTTTTTGAGATCGTTAGAGCGGCTTCATCAGCGATGATCGGAGTAGGCAAGAAAAAAAATTTGGCTAAGGACTTTGAGACAGCCGAAAAAAATGGGCCATGGGCCTACATCATTGTCGGTCTAATTATGACTGCTCTTTTCATTGGTGTAATTGTTGCTTCAGTTAGGCTTGCCTTAAGCCTATAGAGCGTCTATTATTTTGTCTAGGGCTTGGGCCATAGCTTTTGGTTCATGAGGGCTTGTCAGTAATGCGGTTAGTTTTAAGTCTGGGCTCAGCAACAGAAAGCTTGCTGTATGGTCAACATTGTATTGTTTGTTCGACATAGATTTCATTTCGTCCTTTGAGCCCATATCGTCACCGTTTGAGCCCTTCTTGTGTTCGCTATGGTCATGCTCGCTATGGTCATGTTGTGCGTCCAGTTGAGTTTCTACCACCTGATGATAGACCCCTAGTGCCTTGGCAACAGAAGCGAGCTTCTGCTCATGCGCCGTTAAGCCCACAAAAGACTTGTCAAAGGCTTGGGCAAAAGAGTCAAGCTTGCCTATGTCACGCATTGGGTCTACCGAAATAAAGACGACCTGAAGGCTTTCTTTATTCTGCATCATTATGTAGCTCTGGCTTATCTTGGCGAGATCAATAGGGCAAACGTCTGGACACGAGGTGAAGCCAAAATAAAGCAACACCCATCTCCCTTTAGACAGCTGAGATAAATCAATCTTAGCAGACTGGTCGTTTATAAACTCTAATCTCTCGGAAATAGTCTGTGCTTCAGGATAAAGTGAGGCGGTAGGGGCAACCGAGTCTTTTAGTTTGTCAATGTCTTGAGCACCTCCAAAAAAACAATAACCTAAAGTGGAGGCCACAACAATAAGGGCTAAAAAATAGAGCTTATTTGTTTTCTTCATTTGCAGTTTAAGGGGCAAAGCGAGACATGATACCTTTTAATTTAGCTGGTTTTTAAAAATTTTGTGTGCCAGATTAAGAAGGCTTAGCAATAGCCCAAGTGCAAACGCATTATGTAAAACAGCAACCAACATTGGAAGCGACATAACGACATTTAAAATACCTAAAACGATTTGCAAAGTTAGAGCTGTGATTATAAGCACAAGGCTGCTTTTAAGACGCGGGTAATTTCTAAAGCTATATATTAATAACGCTGAGGCAAGAGTAACCACAAGGGCTCCAATCCTGTGCATCATTTGAATAGCGCTCCTTGCTTGATGCTCGAGCACTCCAAACTCATAGTCCACGCCCAGCGGCCCCCAAAAAAAGACATTTTTAAAGCTCATGCTTTGAGGCCACCACTCACCGAGACACGTAGGAAAATATGCGCCACAAGAAAGAGAGGCATAGTTTGAACTGGTCCAGCCACCTAGGAAGATCTGAAATAGCAGCAGACCGATAGTTGCAATCAAGACACTTTTGTGTCGCTTAAGAATATGCTGGTTAAATCTTTTTCTAGGTTGTTGGTTTTGCAGAAGCCAAAACAGCAAAGCCGTTGTAGCAAAGCCTCCCATAAGATGCATAGAAACAATTCCAGGATGGACAAGTTGTGTGACTGTCCACATTCCCAGCGCACCTTGAAATAAAACAAGCAAAACCAAAAAAGACGGCAAGGCATATGATTGTGGCTTTGGCGTTTTGCGCAAGGCTGCCAAAAAGAACAGCCCAAAAATACAAAGTCCTAGAATTGAGGCGGCATACCTATGAATCATTTCCTTCCATGCTTTCACAGGATCGAGCGGCCTATCATAATCGCCCGAAACAACATCAGGTACTAGCAATTCTCCATAACAGCCGGGCCAGTCCGGACACCCAAGGCCAGCATCACCGAGGCGTGTATATGCGCCAAGAACGACTACAATAATCGCAAGCAAAAGGGTTAAATTGAGAATCTTTAGGTACATGGGTTTCACTGAGCCCTTAAAAAAACTAGTGAACATTTTATACAAACTTGATGTCGATATAATTAGAACTATAAAACTATGCTCTAATTTATATAGCGAACAAACATGAAACAAAAAATGTTTTTGGTATATTGTTTTTAACATATGAATAAGTTGAATGTGTATAATAACCATAAGAAAAATGTGTGTAATGATTTAATTTTTAAGTGTTACTGTAAGTCTTGTCGAAATTGACAAGAAAAAATTCACCCAACATTGAGAAAAAACCTGAATTATTGCTTGGTAAAAAAGCAATAAACAGGTATCATACGACACAATTTTTTAGTTCAAATGACTTGATAAAGTTTATTTTTGGAGGGGTTATGAAAAGACTATTGTCACTAACAGGCATCCTAGCTGTGCTAATGATCTCAAAGTCTGCGTTTGCAGAATATGGGCTAAACATGGTGAAAGGAGTGACGTCTGTCAGTCAAGATATTTATAGTCTACACATGTTGATTTTTTGGGTGTGTGTTGCGATTGGTGTTGTGGTGTTTGGTGCAATGTTTTATTCGATTATTAAATTCAGAAAATCACAGGGCGCAAAGGCAGCAAATTTTCATGATAGTACAACAGTTGAGCTAATTTGGACAGGAATTCCGATTTTAATATTGATAGCGATGGCCATCCCAGCCTCCAAAGTTCTAATTGATATCGAGGTACTTGAAAAAGCTGATATGACAATCAAGATTACAGGCCATCAATGGAAGTGGCAATATGATTACCCCGAAGAAGGTATAGGATTTGTTTCTAATCTTGCCCAATCATCAAAAGACGCTATTTACTCCAACGAACATCCGGAAAATTATTTACTTGAGGTCGACAAGCCTTTGGTTCTTCCGGTTGATACGAAAATCCGTTTTCTGATTACCTCCAACGATGTGATTCATAACTGGTGGGTTCCTATGTTGGCAGTCAAGCAGGATGCAAACCCTGGTTTTATAAATGACGCATGGGCTGAAATTTCTGAGGAGGGCACCTACCGAGGACAATGCGCGGAGCTGTGCGGAAAGGATCATGGCTTTATGCCAATCGTGGTAGAGGCTGTTTCAAAAGACGCTTATGCTGCTTGGGTAGCTGATCAAAAAGCCGCACAGAAAGCTGCTGCTGCGAGCGCAACACAGACCTGGACTGAGGCGGACTTGATGGCCAGCGGCGAGAGCATTTATAACGCTAATTGTGCTGGCTGCCACCAAAAGGATGGCTCTGGTATTCCAGGAGTTTTCCCGGCAATGAAAGGTTCAAGTATAACTAACGGCGCTGCCGCTGATCACCTCGATATTGTTATTAATGGTAAGGGCGGTATGCCAGCATTTAAGATGCTTGGAGATTCCGACCTTGCTGCTGTGATTACATATGAAAGGAGAGCTTTTGGCAATAATGGCTCAGTTGTTCAACCATCAGATGTTACATCTGCACGTTAATTTAAGGAGAAACGCATGAGTACTGCAGCACACGACGATCATCACGGACCTGAAAAAGGTTTGTTAAGATGGGTTAAAACAACCAACCATAAAGACATTGGAACGCTTTATTTGTGGTTTGCTTTCGCGATGTTACTAGTCGGTGGCGCTTTTGCAATGGGCATTCGCGCTGAGTTATTACAACCAGGTCTTCAGCTGATGGACCCGCATTTCTTTAACCAATTGACAACCATGCATGGATTGATTATGGTTTTTGGCGCTATTATGCCTGCCTTTGTAGGCCTCGCTAATTGGTTAATACCGATGATGGTTGGTGCGCCAGATATGGCTCTGCCTAGGATGAATAACTGGAGTTTTTGGATTTTACCTTTCGCAGGTGCAATTTTATTAAGTACCTTCTTTATGGAAGGCGGCGCACCAGCATTTGGGTGGACTTTTTATGCGCCACTTTCAACAACATTCGCACCAGACTCAACTGACTTTTTTATTTTTGCAGTCCACTTGTTAGGATTTTCATCAATCATGGGTGCGATTAATATTATTGCAACCGTACTAAATATGCGTGCTCCTGAAATGAGATTAATGGATATGCCTTTGTTTGTTTGGACTTGGCTTATCACTTCGTTTTTGCTTATTGGTGCGATGCCGGTACTGGCAGGAGCAGTAACAATGATGTTAACGGACCGTAATTTTGGCACAGCTTTTTTTGATGCGACTGGTGGCGGTGACCCTGTAATGTTTCAACATATTTTTTGGTTCTTTGGTCATCCCGAAGTCTATATTATGATTTTGCCGGCATTAGGTGTTATTTCTCACATTATTCCAACGTTTTCGCGTAAGCCGCTGTTTGGTTACGCCTCAATGGTTTATGCAACAGCTTCTATTGCATTTTTGTCATATATAGTATGGGCGCACCATATGTTCTTGACTGGAATGCCGGTTGCTGCTGAGCTGTACTTTATGTATGCGACAATGTTAATTGCAGTGCCAACAGGAGTGAAAGTTTTCAACTGGGTTGCCACTATGTGGAAGGGTTCTATGACTTTTGAGGCGCCAATGTTATGGGCCTTGTCTTTTGTTTTTCTATTTACTATAGGCGGTTTTTCAGGATTAATGCTTGGCATTGCTCCTGCAGATATTCAATATCATGATACGTATTTTGTGGTTGCGCATTTCCACTATGTTCTAGTAACAGGTGCTTTGTGGGGAATTATCGCTGCTGTATTCTACTGGCTGCCAAAATGGACCGGCAAAATGTATAACGAAAGCCTAGCTAAAATCCATTTTTGGTGGGCGATGATTTCGGTCAACGTGTTGTTTTTCCCACAACATTTTCTAGGTCTTGCAGGTATGCCTCGTCGTATTCCTGACTACTCATTACAGTTTGCAGACTTTAATTGGATTTCATCGATTGGTGCATTTTCATTTGGCCTTTCATTTGTATTGTTTGCTTACCTAGTTGTAGATTGTATTCGTAATGGAGAGCCAGCAAATGAACGCCCGTGGTATAGTGCAAAAGGACTTGAATGGACGCTAGGAGCGCCAGCAGCATACCATAGCTTTAATACGCCACCAACTCGTGCCCAGATTCTTGAGGAGTCACAGCACAGCTAATGGCAAAAAATAAAAATAATAGCGCCATCATAACAGCATTGTTAGTGGGCGCAATTGCAATAGGAGTATATGTGGCAACCATTATGCTTAATGGTTGATATGGAAAGAAAAAAAATAACAAAAGGGTTTTGGATTAAGCTTGTTTCTGTGCCCGTTTTAATGTTCTTTTTTGCCTATGCAATGGTTCCAATTTACGATATCTTGTGTGAGATAACAGGATTTAATGGGACATCAGGCAGAATAGAAACGGAGCAGAAATACGAGGTCAATCAAGAACGATTAGTTGAGGTAAGTTTTTTTGCTTCAACTATGCCAGGATTTCCGGTTCAGTTTGGCCCTAAAGTTAAGTCGATGGATGTGGTTCCCGGCGAGTTTTATACGACAAGTTATATTGCCAAAAACACCACAGATCAACTAGTAGTTGGTCAGGCAATACCAAGTGTTGCACCTACAGATGCAGCGCTTTATTTTAAAAAATTGGAATGCTTTTGTTTTAATAGACAGGAGTTCAAACCAAACGAAGAGATTGAAATGACACTTCGCTTTGTGATTGAGCCCAAGATGGATGAAGAAATTAGAGATGTGAGTTTGTCTTATAATTTTTTTAAGTTAGATAGCTAAAATAAGGAAGGAAAAAATGAGCAATCAAGACTATTACATACCGCATGGCACTTACTGGCCAATAATTGGTTCGATAGGAATCAGCACGCTTTTTGTAGGATTTGCAAGCCTAATGCATGACGTTAGTTGGGGTGGGCCTGTGATGGGATTGGGGGGAGCAATCGTTTTCTTTATGCTGTTTGGTTGGCTTGGTACCGTCGTCAACGAAAGCGTCAGCGGCACCTACAACAAACAGGTTGATAGATCTTTCCGCTGGGGTATGAGCTGGTTTATCTTTTCTGAGGTAATGTTTTTTGCCGCCTTCTTTGGTGCCCTGTTCTATGCAAGAGTACTTAGTGTTCCGTGGTTAGGAGGTGAAGGCAACAACCTATTTACGCCAGAGCTTTGGGAAGGCTTTAAAGCTACTTGGCCTTTGATTAACACGCCTGGCTCAATTGGCCAAAATGGCACAGAGTTTTCCGTGGGCTTTAAGTTGGTAGACGCGTGGGGACTGCCAGCGATTAACACGGCGCTACTGTTAACCTCAGGAGTGACAATTACTTATGCACACCATGCATTAAGAGAGGATAAACGCAATGCTCTGATAGCTTGGATGATAGCAACTATTGCTCTTGGTGTTTTGTTTTTAGGACTCCAGATCACAGAGTATGGACACGCGTACCATGATGGCTTAAAGCTTACCTCTGGTATTTATGGCTCAACATTTTATCTGCTTACTGGTTTTCACGGTTTTCATGTAACGGTTGGAGCAATCATGCTGTCTGTTATTTTGTATCGTATTCAAAAGGGCCACTTTAACTCCGAGAATCACTTCGCGTTTGAGGGCGTTGCTTGGTATTGGCACTTTGTTGACGTTGTATGGTTAGGCCTATTTGTTTTCGTTTACTGGCTATAATTATTACTAAGCGGTTTAACAAAAGACCCCTTGAACGGGGTCTTTTTTTTGCGGTTGAGAATTAGAATGTTATGGATATTATCGTAATTGCAATCATTGTTGTCATTTTATTTAGCCTGGGCTCTGCACTTATAGGAATGCTTAGAGGCGGAGAAAAAGGCTCAGATAAAATGTTTAAATCCTTAAGGGCTCGCATCAGCTTGTCTGTGTTTTTATTTGTTTTTTTGATGTTTGCGAGTTTTATGGGCTGGATTGAGCCTAATAGTATATTGCCAACCCAGTAATGAAGCCTCGCTTTTTCATTCCAGCTTTCTTAATAATCGCTACTCTAGCCCTACTGGTCTCTCTTGGTTTTTGGCAGCTTGATAGGGCTGATGAAAAACGAGCAATTGAAGACCAAATTGCCAATGCTACTGCTGCCGCTGTAGAGATTGTTGATGCTACTGAATTGATTGAAGATAAGGAGTATTACCATGTTCGTCTTCAGGGGACCTATATTAACGACAAGCAATTTATCTATGACAACCAGATTGTTGACCAGGTTTCAGGCTACTATGTTTTAACGCCGTTTTTTTTAAAGGACGATTCGAAGGCTCTTTTGGTAAATCGAGGTTTTGTGCCCTGGAATGGCAGAAGGGAGAGGTTAGCTGACATTAATATAGCAGAAAAGTTGACTGAAGTTAAAGTACAAATATCAAAACCAGTTAAACGGGTGGAGCTTAAACCCAGTGAAATCACAAACGACTTTCCCGTCTTGATTCAGGCGCTTGATTTAAATGAAATGAGTGCTATAGCTGCAATAGATTTTGTTAGTGTGGTTGGCTTATTAAGTCCTGATTCGGAGAACGGTTTCGTTAGGCAGTGGGAGCCATACACTGGAAGTATTGAAAGACATGTTGGCTATGCTATTCAGTGGTTTTTGATGGCAATAGTGCTTGCATTTATTGGCGTTCGATTGGCACTTAAACAAAGAAGGAATTAATGCCCTTGGGGCGTTTAAAAAATTGCTGAAAAAAAATCCTTTACTGTATAATTTCGCCCTAAGCCGACATAGCACAGTTGGTAGTGCAACTGATTTGTAATCAGTAGGTCCGCGGTTCAAGTCCGTGTGTCGGCACCAAACAATTATAAAGAGGCCATTAGGCCTCTTTTTTTGGAGACTAAATGCGCTTTATTTTGAAAATCCCATATGAGTAGACAGCGACTCACTGGCCGCGAAGGTCAGAAAACCAACCTAGGAAAGCTGCTGCAAAACTCTGCCAATCAATATGGCCCTAAGGCTTTTTTAACGCAGGCTGAAACGGGCGAATGTTTGACATATACTGAGTTTAACCAGCTTACAAACCGGATTGCACATGGGCTAACTAGTCTTGGTGTTAACGACAAAGAGTACATCGCTATCATGCTTCCCAGTTGTATTAAATTTTTGGCAAGCTCTTATGCTTTAAAAAAGATTGACGCCATTGAAGTTGCCATTAACAATAACATTCGTGGTACAGCTCTGAGTCGTATGATTAATCTAACAAAGTGTAAAAAGTTGATTACTTGCGGAAAATATTTGCAGCAGATTTCTAAGGTTGTGGATAGCCTTGGGCATTTGCAACAGGTTATTATGACGGACGACTATCATGCTGCTAAAGAAACTCTTCCTAGTCTAGAAATATTGCCATGGCAATTGATCCTTGGGCAGTCTGACTCAAACTTTCATTGTAGACATAGCGACAAAGACACTGCTGTAATTTTGTTTACTTCTGGCACTACGGGTGTCTCAAAAGGTTGCGATATTCCGCATAGGTCGTCTGTACGTGCTGCCGAGTCAATGATAGAGGCATTCAGTCTAACAGAACACGACTGTGTCTACACGCCATATCCTCTGTATCATGTAGGCGCGACTCAGTATGACATATTGCCGGCAATGATGGTAGGAGGACAAGCGATTATTCGCCAGGGCTTTAGTGTATCTAATTTTTGGAGCGACGTTTGTCTTTATAAGGCGACATGGTTTATGTCTCTAGGCTCTGTGCAGCAACTACTTTGGTCAGCAGAGCCATGTCTAGAAGAAACACAGCATAATTTACGCTTTATTTGGGGTACGCCTTTGCCTGTCAATCACGATGATTTTGAAGCTCGCTTTAAACTTAAGTTAGTGCGTGGTACAGGCTATGGCTCTACCGAAGCCGGCGCTTTGGCGCTACCTCTTTTTAACAAGGCTGGAGCCGGAAAAGTTTTAGACCGTTATGAAGTGGCGATTATTGATGAAGACGATAATGAGCTACCGGTGGGTGAATCTGGAGAACTAGTAATTCGTGAAATTGAACCTGCCATCATGGCGTCAAAATATTTTGGCATGCCAGAGGCTACAGCTAAGGCTTGGCGTAACTCATGGTTTCATACCGGCGATCTTGCAAGACTGGATGAAGAAGGTGACATTTATTGGTTGTCTCGCATGTCAGAAAGGATTCGCGTGAAAGGTGAAATGGTTTCCGCCTATGAAATAGAAGAAGTCATATTGACTCATCCTGCTGTAACTGACTGTGCCGTAATTGGAATGCCAGATGGATCCGGAGAAGAGCAAGTCAAAGCATTTGTTACACTGAAAAAACACAAGACGCTTACCCTTCAAGAGTTGCGATTATTTTGTGATCCAAATATGAGTCGATTTATGTTGCCAGAGACTCTTGAAGTGCTAACAGAGATGCCGCGGACAGATACAGGCAAGCCTGCAAAATCAGTACTGCAAAAACAGTAACAGTTTAGCCTTATTTAATTATGTTTAGCGTTCGGGGAAGTTCAGAGAGTATTTCTGGACCATAAGATCTTAAAATTACAATTTCTTCCAGTCTTACCCCAAACCTGCCCTGAAGATAGATTCCTGGCTCAATTGAAAACACCATGCCTTCGTCAAGTACAACCTCAGATGTAGCCGTGATGTAAGGCGGCTCGTGTATATCAATACCTAAGCCGTGTCCTGTACGATGGACAAAGAACTCTCCATAGCCAGCATCAGTAATGACACCTCTTGCAGCAGCATCAACGTCTTTAGCCATGACGCCTGGTTTTGCAGTTGACAGTGCGGCCTGGACAGCCCTCTCAACTATGTCATGTATCTCTAGATATCCTTCAGGCGGCTCACCAAGAACCGACATTCGAGTCATATCACTTGGGAATGTTCCCTTTC